>CAYYUW010000176.1:0-20373 GCA_964474985.1 uncultured Alistipes sp.
CGGTTCGTACTATGTGGAGAACTTGACGGCATCCATCGCCAACGAAGCGTGGAAACTCTTCCTCGAGATCGAGGAAAAGGGCGGCTACACGACAGCCTACCGCTCGGGCTACATCAAGGAGCGCATCGAGGCTTCGGCCGCAGCCAAAGACAAAAACATCTCGACGCGCCGTCAGATTCTGCTGGGCGCCAACCAATACCCCAATTTCACGGAGGTCGCACCCGCCGAAATCGCCGCAGAGACCGTTGCCCGCACGCAAGGCGAAGGCAATGTCCTGACGCCCTATCGCGGAGCGATGGCATTCGAAGCGATGCGTCTGCACGTCGATCGTTCGGGCAAGGAGCCCAAAGCCTTCATGCTGACCTGCGGCAATTTGGCGATGGCCCGCGCCCGCGCCCAGTTCTCGTGCAACTTCTTCGCCTGCGCCGGCATCCGCGTACAGGACAACACCTATTTCAAATCGATCGAGGAGGGCGCGAAAGCCGCATTGGAATCGAAAGCCGACATCGTGGTGGTCTGCGCATCGGACGACGACTATGCGGAAGCGGCGCCGAAGGTCAAGGAGCTGCTGGGCGGCAAAGCGATCTTGGTGGTCGCCGGAGCGCCGGCCTGCATGGCTGAATTGGAGGCACAAGGCATCAAGAACTTCATCCATGTGAAGTCGAACGTGCTGGACACCCTGAAGTCGTACCTTAAAGAGATGGGAATCTGATTATGAGAGCGAAATTCACCGATATAACCTACAAAGGCGCAGCGACGGACTGCTGCGCGACGAAGGAATGCACCGAAGGCGAGCCTTGGATGACTGCCGAACGCATTCCGGTCAAGGGTCTCTACACGGCCGCCGACCTCGAAGGCATGGAACACTTGAACTATGCCGCCGGTTTGGCCCCGTTCCTCCGCGGCCCCTATTCGACGATGTATGTGATGCGTCCGTGGACCATCCGTCAATACGCAGGCTTCTCGACGGCCGAGGAGTCCAATGCATTCTATCGCCGCAACCTCGCCGCCGGTCAGAAAGGTCTGTCCGTGGCCTTCGACTTGGCGACGCACCGAGGCTACGATGCCGATCATCCGCGCGTAGTGGGCGATGTCGGCAAGGCCGGCGTATCGATCTGCTCGGTCGAGGACATGAAGGTGCTGTTCAACGGCATTCCGCTCGACAAGATGTCGGTTTCGATGACCATGAACGGCGCCGTGCTGCCGATTCTGGCCTTCTACATCGTTACGGGATTGGAGCAGGGCTGCACGCTCGACCAATTAGCCGGCACGATTCAGAACGATATTCTGAAGGAGTTCATGGTGCGCAACACCTATATCTATCCGCCCGAATTTTCGATGCGCATCATCGCCGACATCTTCGAGTACACCTCGAAGAACATGCCCAAATTCAACTCCATCTCCATCTCCGGCTACCACATGCAGGAGGCAGGCGCCACGGCCGACATCGAGCTGGCCTATACGCTGGCCGACGGTCTGGAGTATCTGCGCGCCGGAATCAACGCGGGCATGTCCATCGACGCCTTCGCACCGCGTCTGTCGTTCTTCTGGGCCATCGGCATGAACCACTTCATGGAGATCGCCAAGATGCGTGCGGCCCGTATGCTGTGGGCCAAGATCGTCAAACAGTTCGATCCGAAGAATCCCAAATCGCTCGCCCTGCGCACCCATTCGCAGACATCGGGCTGGTCGCTCACGGAGCAGGATCCGTTCAACAACGTAGCCCGCACCGCTATCGAGGCTATGGGCGCAGCCTTGGGCCACACCCAGTCGCTGCATACCAACGCACTCGACGAGGCTATCGCACTGCCGACCGACTTCTCCGCACGTATCGCGCGTAACACGCAGATCTACATTCAGGAGGAGACCAGCATCTGCCGCGAGGTGGATCCGTGGGCAGGTTCGTACTACGTGGAGTCCCTCACCAACGAGATCGCACACAAGGCTTGGGAGCACATCGAGGAGATCGAGAAACTGGGCGGTATGGCCAAGGCTATCGAGACCGGTATTCCAAAGATGCGTATCGAGGAGGCATCGGCCCGCAAGCAGGCGCACATCGACTCAGGCGTCGAAAAGATCATCGGCGTGAACGAGTACCGTCTGGAGAAAGAGGCGCCGATCGATATTCTGGCCGTGGACAACACCGCTGTACGCGAATCGCAGATCAAGCGTCTGAAGGAGCTTCGCGCCAACCGTGACGAGGCTGCTGTACAGAAGGCTTTGGCCGCTATCACCGAGTGCGTGAAGACCAAGAAGGGCAATCTGCTGGAGCTGGCCGTAGAGGCTGCGAAGGTTCGCGCATCGCTGGGCGAGATCTCAGATGCCTGCGAAGTAGTCGTAGGCCGATACAAGGCTGTTATTCGTTCAATCTCAGGAGTATATTCGTCGGAAGTGAAAGCAGATGCAACATTCGCCAAGGCTAAGGAGATGGCCGAGGCATTCGCAAAGAAGGAGGGCCGCCAGCCCCGTATTATGGTTGCCAAGTTAGGTCAGGACGGACACGACCGCGGCGCCAAGGTCGTTGCCACGGGTTATGCCGACATCGGCTTCGACGTGGATATGGGTCCGCTGTTCCAAACCCCCGAGGAGGCTGCCAAGCAGGCTGTCGAAAACGACGTCCACATCGTCGGCGTATCGTCGCTGGCTGCCGGTCACCTCACGCTTGTTCCGCAGATCATCGCCGAGCTGAAGAAGTTGGGCCGCGAGGATATAGTTGTCATCGTAGGCGGTGTGATCCCCGCGCAGGACTACGACGAGCTGTATCGTGACGGTGCAGCTGCAATCTTCGGACCCGGTACCCCGATCGCTACCTCAGCCATCAAGATGCTCGAGATTCTGATGGCCGAATAGTACCAATCGGTTTTTTGCAAAATAGCTGCCGCCCGCTCGGGTGGCAGCTATTTTTTTACAGTCCGGGCAGTATGCCCGTTACAAACGCAGAGGCGACAGCCCGCCCCTCCGCGGATATTGCTATCGGATGCTATTCATCCTCTTCAAGCGAAAATACTTCATCGACGGTCAGGCCGAACACGTGTGCTATCTTCAGTGCCAAAAGCGTCGAGGGCACATATTTAGCCTTCTCAATGGCATTGATCGTCTGCCGGCTCGTGCCGACGCGATCGGCCAGTTGCTGCTGCGTGAGATCGTGGATCGCACGCTCGATCTTGATTCTATTCTTCATTGCCCGTTCTGCGTAATTTCCAAAGCGAATAGTGGAACTTGATGACGAATAACACCATCAACGCGAAAATCGACGCGAAGGCCACATAGAGGTAATTCAGACCATAGACACACCACGTCGCAACGATCAACAGCAAATAATCGACAGCAACGGACCAGACGAGCGACCGCAAGCGGATATACGACACATATTCATCTTCGCACTCTGTCTCGGAGAACGAGATCAACAGCAACCCGACACTCGCCAAAGTCACGCACACCTCGTCGAGCAAACCGCCTAACAAAGTATCGAAGTCGACATCAAACCGACCGAGGCCGCCGGTCAACCAACTTACGAGTAGGACCAAAGCTGGCACGGCGATGATCCAGCCCCACTTTTTCCAGCTGTGGGGAAACAGAAATTTGCGTTCCATTACTTTTTCATTTTATCGTTATACACACTGCAAACACCGCATTATCCGGATTAATGTAATGTTTACGCGACAAATGTAAAGAATATTTTACTTTATAGCAAATTTTCTTGTCACAATCGATATCCTCTTCGAAAAAAATCCGCTCGACAGCCTATTACTCAAAGAAACACTACCCACTGCCCATTACGCAAAACCGTCCGCACAGTCGGCACCGGATTGGACACTACAGCGCGACAGCAGCATCCAATCACCAACCTTACAGTTCGAACAACCGGCTGCGCAAAACAAAAAAAGCGCCGGCACAAACCGGCGCTTATTCAATCAGTAACGATTATCCGTTAAAAGTACTTTACACGGCCGTCCTCGATATTGGACTCCTCGTACAGAGCCATCGTCAAGCGCTGACCTACGCGGCCTTCGGCGGTAGCCTCCAAACGCACACGCTCCTTGTCGGCAGTCTGGCGCTCCTCGGCATCGATCTTATCGACAACGAATACGTAAGTACCGGTAACATCCTCGACGGGCGCCGAAATCTGTCCCTCTTTGGCGGCTGCGATAGCGCCGACCATACGCGGAGCCATACCGACACCGTCGACATAGAGCAGCGAACTGCGGACGTTCGAGAACTGTCCGACCTCCTTGCCGAGTGCAGCAGCAGCCTCCTCGAGCGACTTGCCGGCAACCAACGAAGCTATATACTCGTGCTTCTTGTTGTTCAGAACAACTAATCGGATGTCGTTGTAGACCTGTCCGAGAGTAGCATATTCACTGTCGCGGTTTTCGGTAAGGGTTGCAACTACGTAATCGCCGCCCACGGTGAAGATGTCCGAAACATCGCCTTCATCGGCACCGAAAGCCCAGCGCACCACTTCGCGCGAATCGGCCAAACCGGCGATCTCGCGCTCGGTATTCATAATACGTGCGACACGGGGAACGACTGCATTCTCCGAAGCCGCAGCATTGAACTTGTCAAGCGAACCCTTGGCTGCCACGCTGAACTGGCTGGCCTTCGAGTGAACCTCTTTCTCGGTTGCAGCGCTGGGAACGATCGGATAGGTAATCGTAGCGATACGCGCCTTCATAACCGGAGCATCCTTGCGGTCCACGCGGACGATGCAGACTGCCTGTCCGAGGTCAGCCTTGAAGATGTCGCCCTTGGCAGCGCCGTCCAACGCCTCGCGGAGGCTCTCGGGATATGCCGCATAGGGAAGCACGCCTACCTCACCGCCCAACTGCGCGGTAGTGGGGTCCTCCGAAAATTCGGTTGCCAAAGCGGCGAAGTCCGCGCCGTTCTTGGCAGCAGTCAGAATGCTGTCGGCCTTGGCCGCATTCTGCGCCAGTACTATATAGCTGATACCGATCGAATCGGGAATCATCTTCATATCGGCTACACGCGAGAGGTGATATACATCGTTTTCGAGAACGGGACCGAGCATCGCGGTGCGGTCGTCACCGAAAGCTATCGCGGCCATCTCCTCGGTGAGGGCCGAGCGCGAGTAGTAGTTCTCGTCGACCGACTCACGGCTCTTGCTCTTGGCATAGATCATAGGATCCTCGGCAGCAGCGAACTCACGAGCCATACGCTCGACTTCGCCAGCCGCAGCCAAACGATCGGCCTCGGTAGGCAGAACCTCGAACACGACATACGAGATCGAGCGCGAAGGCGACTGCTTGAATGCACGCTTGTTTTCGTTGTAATACTTCTCGATGTCGGCATTGGAAACCTCGATCGTCGAATCGGGCACTTCGTGATAGGACTTGCCGACCCAACGGCCCGAGAAGGTCTTGTTGGCGGCGATCAAACCGCGATCGACCTCAAGGTCGTTCACGAAAACGCCTTTGCTGACCAGCCCGACGTACTTTTCCATCAAACGCTGCAGTCTGGCCTCGGTTACCAAATATTCGTAACGCTGCTGCATAGCCGGACCGTACTGGGTGTCGGCAGCGGCCGCATTCAGATAGTTGACCACGTTCTCGGGGTCGAACTGACCGGTCGAGGGATCTGTGAATGCCTGACGGATCACGGGCGACACATACTCGCCCGAGATCAACTCGACGCGCTCGTCCTCGGAGAGGTTGACGCCGAGAGTTTCGAAGCCGGGCATCAATGCGTATCGATTGAGCAGCTGTTGCCAAGCCACGTTGTGAATGGCGTCCTGCTCCTCGTTGGAGAAGTAGTCCTGACCGTTCATGAGGCTGAGCATCGACTTGGTCGCATCGTAATTGTCCTGATACTGAGTGTAGGTGATTTTCTCACCGTTGATAACAGCGACCTGCGGATCGTTGTTTCCCATACCGCCGTGCTCGAAAGCCAGTGAAATGATGAACAGCAGCAGCGCGCCGCCGATAACGATTGTAAGGAGCAGACCGCCTTTGGTCCTGAGTGTGTTTAAACCTGCCATATTTCGTTTATTTGTATTATTTCTAATCGTCAGTGTCGTAAAAAGCTCCCAAAGATAGTAAAAATCCGTGAGTTCTCACACTTTTTTAGGATAAATTGCACTATTGCACCTTGATTCTCACCAAATCGATCCTCGACTGCGAGGTTCTGAGGATCTTGATCTGCTTGTTGTCAATGGTCACCACCTCTCCCGACGAAGGGATCCCCTCGTAATGGTATATGATATATCCGGCCAAGGTATCGTACTCCTTATTCTCCTCTATACCAAAGCCGTACTTGTCATTCAGATAATCTACCTCGAGGCGTGCCGACAGCACGTACTCGCTCTCCGAGAGTCGTTTTTCAACCATATCCTGAGAGTCGTGCTCGTCCTCGATCTCGCCGAAGATCTCCTCTAACATATCCTCCAGCGAAATGATGCCCGCCGTACCGCCGAACTCGTCGATCACCACGGCGATATAGCTGCGCCGCTTGATGAAGTCGGTCATAAGACGCTGCAGCGGCATCGTCTCGGGTACATAATTCACCTTCATCATAACGTCCTGCAGACGCGCCGGATTCTTGAACAGGCTCTTCGAGTTGACATAGCCGATGATGTTGTCTATGCTGCCCTCGTAGACGAAGATGCGCGAATACTGGCTCTCGGCGAAATGCGCTGTCAGCTCCTCGATCGGGCAGTCTGATTCCACCGCCTCGATATCCACGCGCGGCACCATGCAGTCGCGCACATAAAGATCGGGGAAATCCAGAACGTTCTGGAACAATTTGATCTCGTTGTCCTCGTGTTCGATGTCGGTCGAATCCTCGAGCAGCGTGGCCAAATCCTCGCGATCGAAATGCGAAATAGGCCTGCGGTCATTGACTTTCTGCCCCAGCAGCCGCAGAATGACATACGATACGCCGGTAGTCAGTTTGGCTATCGGGTAGAGCAGGATGTAGAACAGGTAAACGGGGACGGCGAAGGTGCGGAAATAGAAGTTGGGGTTGATCTTCACCACCGACTTGGGGATGAACTCGGCGGTAAAGATGATGATAACCGTGGAGACGACCGTCTCGAACAGCACCGAACCCGCGGCAAGGGATGTCCAGCCGCACGCTGCGGCGATTGCCTGCAGCAGCACCGACATATAGAGCGAATAGATGACTAACGCTATGTTGTTGCCGACCAAAATCGTGGTAATGTACTGACTCGAATGTCGGGTAAAGATGTCCGCGATGAAATCGAACGCACGGCTGTGCTTGCGGTCGATCTCCATCTTCAGGCGGTTGGAACTTACGAATGCTATTTCCATACCCGAGAAGAACGCCGACAGCAACAACATTACCGCCACGACTATTATTGAACTGACAATCATATCATTATCACAATTCGAACCATACTACAAATCCAAAGTCTTAAGCCTCTCCTGCCCAACTTCGCGGTTGTTCTCGCTCTCCCGCTCCGCCGGCTTTTTCCGTTCGTCAGAAGCGGGGACCTTGGCTGGTGTCTGCGGCTTGGGTTCAGCCTTAACAGTCGGCTTGTGCCACATCGTATCCGCTGCGACTGCCGTTGAATCGGCCGGTCGCGTAGGCTCGGTATCGACCCACATACGCCCGCGGTAACGGCGGAAATGCCAGTCGTTCATCGACTCGTCCGACTCGAAGCCTTCGCCATACCAGTAGTCCGAACCCATCTCCACCTTGCAGTCGACATTGGAGTAGATGCGCTTCGACTTCTGATCCCAAAACAGCTGCTGTGTGTAGAGGGTTTCGCCCTTGGAATTTCGGGCCACGACATTGCCCTTGGCCTCCCACAGTTTGCGCTCCTCGAAAAATATCGCGTAATCGGCTGACAGATGCGAATCCACAGCCGTGGTATCCTCCTTGTAGGTTTCGATATCTACGCCCTCACGGAATTCCATATAAGGCTCCTTGGCCAGCTTGTAGCCTTCGAGCAGCGGCGTGCGGAACCTGTACGACTTGATGCCGTTTTCGGTCATCAGCATAGTCAGGTCGACGCTGTGTTCGGTCATAACCGACTCGTTGCTTTGCTGCTCCACCGGCGCAGGGTCCGAGCAGGCAACAAGCAAGATAGCACTCCCCGCGAGGGAGAGTGCTACCACCTTATGTATGCCGTATTCCAAACCTTTCATTCGGAACTCTGAGTGCGTATTGTCGGATTTACTTGAAACGTACCGTAGTGGTGATTCCCGAAGCCAGACCGCACTTCACGGTATAGCTCGTTCCGGCTTGCAGGTCGTTGAAGAAACCGTCCTCAGCCGTGGGGAAACCGCTGCGATAGCTGCCGAGCATCTTGTCGATAGTCGGGAGCAGGTTCTGCGATTCGGGATCGTTCTCCAGCAGTTTGCGAGCCTGCGACATCGTGTCGTAAGCAGCCCAGTAAGCGGCATTGCGATCGATACCCGAGCAGCCGCTGCTCGATGCTGCGTAGGTCTGAGCGAGGAAGAAATATGCCAGACCGTTCTCGGGATCGGCCTCACGTGCCGAACGCGCAGCCGATGCGGCAGCGGAGATATGGTTCTGCGATATTTCGATACCGGCGATACGCACATACAGTTTAGCCTTCTCGACGGGATCCTCCGTGCTTGCCATAACATCGTCGATATACTTCAAAGCCTTGTCGTTCTCGCCGCGCTCCTGAAATACCTTGGCGAGGAATTCGGCCGTGGTAGCCGACGGCTTCACAGCGTGATACTTCTCGACAACGCTATAATAGAACTGGTTCTGCTCGCAGTCCTGTGCGCGCGACATCAGGTTGAAGACGCGCTCGAGCAGTTCTACGTTATCGGGTTCGGCCTCGACCTTGTCGCGGAAGAGAGCCTCGAGGTTCTCGCACTTGGCGGCACCGCTCGAAGCGAAGAGCTTCTCCAAATCCTCCTTGGACTTTTCGTCGCCGGCTACGATCGGCTCGAAACGCTGGTAAGCATCGAAAAGAGGCTCGGTTTCGATCTCCATATTCTTATAGTCGTCAACCAGTTCGGAGAAGTAAAGCACCACGAAATCGGGATCGACCTTGTCGCCGCAAGCCTCGATAGCCTTGTTAAATATATCGCGAACGCCGGCACGGTCATCGCTTTTGTAGGTCAGGTATTCACGCGCCTTGAGAGGATACGTTACAACAGTGCCGTACTTGGCGTGGCTGCCGAACTGTTCCATACGCACGTCGTACACGTGCAGAAGCGAGTCGATAAGTTCCGCCTTCTTGGCAGGATCCTTTTCTGCGGCGATGCGGCCCTTGTAAGCCGTTGCGCCATATATGTAAAGATTCACACTCGCCTTGGGGCACTTCTCCACCAGTTCAGGATACATTCGGGTAACCTCAGCCCAGTTGCGGTTGGCATAGGCATCCTTGAAGAAGTTGTACAGCAGGATGTTTTCCTTGCGGACTTCAGGCGTATCACCATATTTTGCATACTGCGGTCCGCTGAAATCCTGTGCGGAAACGGACATAGCTGCCATAGAAAATGCTGCGATGAGCAATGTCTTTAAATTTTTCATTTCTAACAGGTTAATTTATGTTTGTATTTTAGTTAGTCAATTTTGTATCTTGTAAACCAGTAGTCTTCGCCGAACATTGCCAGACCGAGCGAGAACTTGAAGTACGTGTCGCGGATAAGTCCGCTGCTGAGCGTGCCTCGGCGGCCCACCTCCAACCCCACGTCCACGGACGAGGTGCCGAAGAACTTTATCGGAATCCCGACGCCGAGCGTCAGCGCGGCATCTTTCAGCTTCTTTCCTTTAAAGGAGAGGTACGAATCTCCGTATCGCATACCTAATCTGTACGACCAGCGGTTCAGCACGCGCCGCACATCGCCGCGATTGGGCGTGAACTGCACGCCGAACTTGAACGTATTGGTATTGACGTAACCCACCTGATTGGCGGCATCGTATCCGTTGTTCTTCGTCCAGTTCTGGTAGACGTAGTCCACGCCAGCCGTAACCTTGGGGCGCTGGAAATAGACGCCCACGCTGAGCGATGCCGGCAGTGCCACAGGCGATACACCCTTCACGAGCGACACCGTATCGCCGAAGGTATTGTTGGACGATATGTAGCGTTTGGTCTTGGCATTCAAGTCGCCGCCGAAGTCGTACACGGCACCTATCGTCAGCGCCGTCGAGGATTTCATAACGGCATGATACTGCACGCCGACATTCCCCATAAACCGCGATACGCTGGTATTGTCCAACGCCGTGGTGGAGTTATACGATCCCGTGCCGGTGATCGAGGTTATGCGGGTCTTGTACGAGCGGTCGATGTCGCCGATGTAGAATATCGCCGAGGCTCCGATGAAAAACCGCTTGAACGGCTCCCAGCCCAAAGCGAACTTGGCCTCGGTAACGGAACCTTCGCCCGTGTAGTAATAATCGACATAGCCCAGATCGGCGACAATGTCCGGATCGGTCTCGACAGTCTGTATGCGGTATCCCACGCTGCTGTACGGCGTCACGCTCGCGCTCATTCCCAGACGCTTGGCGAGCGGGAACTGAATGGCTATATCGCGCACGTTGAACGTGTTGTAGCTGGTAGACAAATCGCCCTGCTTCGAATAGAAGTTCTGCCCCTCCATACCGAAGTTGAAGAGGAACGACCGCTGCATCGTAGCGCCGAGGGCTGCCGGATTGATCGTATTTATCGACAGCGTATTCTGCATCGCCACGCCAACGCCGCCCATCGACCGCATAGCGATCGTTCCGGGGGTATGCAGTTCGCCCACACCGTAAAGCGTGTACGGCGAGAATGCGTTGATACTGTTTTCCTGCGCCTGAAGTGCGGCAGGAACGACGAGCAATGCCGCCGAAACGAGCGATGATACTATGTGCCTACTAATTCTCATTGGCTTCAAATATTCACGCAACCCGATATAAAAATCCGATCGTAGCTGCAAATATCGTGTTTTTAATTCGTATGACAAAAATTTTAGAGCAAAAAATTGAACATCATCCGATCGTCCCCTGCCCGCCAGTACGCAGCGACCGCAGTGTCTGCCAAGCCGCTTCGATGCTGCTTATACCCCTAACGGTCATAGCGAGCCTATTATTATTCTGCTTGAGGACAAATTTTTGAGGGCGTGCCGACACCGTGCGCAACAGGTTCATAAATATGTCGCTCTTGAAGTACGGCGATGCCGAGTTGGAGATGAAATAAACTATCATAAGTCCGTTCTTCACCTTGACGCGCTCCAAGCCGAGCGCCATAGCCTCGCGCCTGAGCCGCACTACATTGAGCAGCTCCACGGCCTGCACGGGCAGCTCGCCGAAACGGTCCGCCAGCTGTCGCTCGAAGCGCTGCAGATCCTCCTCGCGGGTCAGGTTGTCGAGTTCGCGGTAGAGGCGCAGCTTCTCCGCCGCCTGCCCGATATACGAATCGGGCAGCTGTGCCTGAACGTCGGTGTCGATGACCGTATCGTCCACATAACGCACCTCGTCGCTGCCCGACGCAAACGCCTCGGCATCCGGCAGCCCATGCATATCGACCCCCTCGCTGCGCAACTCGGCCATAGCCTCGCCGAGGATCTTCTGATAGGTTTCGAAGCCTATGTCGGCGATGTATCCGCTCTGCTCGGCGCCGAGCAGATTGCCCGCACCGCGAATATCGAGGTCCTGCATAGCGATATTGAAACCCGAACCCAGATCCGAAAACTCCTCGATAGCACGCAGTCGCCGCCGCGCATCGCTCGTCAGCATCTCTTCCGGCGGCGAGAGCAGATAGCAGTATGCCTTCTTGTCCGAGCGTCCAACCCTGCCTCGCAGCTGGTGCAGTTCGCTCAGGCCGAAGTTCTGCGCATCATCTATAATAATGGTATTGGCATTGGGTATGTCGATTCCGTTCTCGACGATGCTCGTCGCGATCAACACATCGAACTCGCCGTAGATGAAATCCATAATCAGCCGCTCAAGCTCCTGCGGATTCATCCGGCCGTGTCCTATGGCCGTGCGGGCCTCGGGACATACCCGCGCCACAAGCCCCTGTATGGTCAGCAGGTCGTCGATGCGGTTATGCACGAAGTAGACCTGTCCGCCGCGGGCCAGCTCCGTCTCGACAGCCTCGCGGATGATCTCCTCGCTGAACAGATGCGACTCGGTGACTATCGGCTGGCGGTTGGGCGGCGGTGTCGAGATGACGGAGAGGTCACGCGAACCCATAAGCGAGAACTGCAGCGTACGGGGTATGGGTGTCGCCGTCAGTGTCAGCGTATCGACGCTGACGCTCAACTGGCGCAACTTCTCCTTGCTGCCCACGCCGAACTTCTGCTCCTCGTCTATTATCAACAGACCCAAATCCTTGAAGCGCACATTCTTGCCCAAAATCTTATGGGTGCCTATGAGTATGTCTATCTTGCCGGACTCCAGATCGGCGAGTATCTGCGCCGTGTCGCGCGCGCTCTTGGTGCGGCTCAGGTGCTCGATCCTCACCGGAAAGTCGCGCAGACGATGCGAAAAGGTGCGGTAATGCTGCAGCGACAGAATGGTCGTCGGCACTAAAACCGCCACCTGCTTGCCGTCCGTAACGGCCTTGAACGCCGCACGCACAGCCACCTCGGTCTTGCCGAAGCCGACATCGCCGCAGACCAAACGGTCCATCGGGCGATCGCTCTCCATATCGTGTTTGACTGCCTCGACAGCCTTCTGCTGGTCGGGCGTATCCTCGTATTCGAACGACGCTTCCAACTCGTGCTGCAGGTATCCGTCGGGCGAAAAGGCGAACCCGGGAGACGCCTTGCGCTTGGCATACAGGGTAATAAGTTCGCGGGCTATATCTTTAACAGCCTTCTTGGTGGCGTTCTTAAGCTTCTGCCAAGCCCCCGAGCCGAGCTTGTAGACCTTCGGAGGGTCGCTCTCACCTGACTTGTATCGCGATATGCGGTGCAGCGAGTGGACATTGACCAGCAGCACATCGCCGTCGCGATAGACCAACTTTATCGACTCGTACTCCTTGCCGTTCTCGACAGTCTTTACCAATCCGCCGAAGCGTCCGACACCATGATCCACGTGTACGACGTAGTCGCCCACCTTGAGGCTGTTCAGCTCGGCCACCGTGAGGCTCTCATCGTGCGCTATCTCACCGCGCAAACGGTAGCGGTGATAGCGGTCGAATATCTGGTGATCGGTATAGCAGCAGATCCTAATGCGCGGGGCGACAAAACCCTCGTGCAGCGTAATCGCCAACGGCGCAAAGCCCACCGCGCCGTATCCGGTCTGCCGGAATATATTGGTAAGGCGCTCGATCTGAGCTTTGTTTTCGGAAAGTATGTAAGCGGTGAACCCCTGTTCGCCGCGGGCGATCAAGTCGTCGGCCAGCAGAGCGAAGTTCCTGTTGAAGGCAGGCTGCGGCGAGGTTCCGAAGTCGATGCTGGACTCACACTCGCGCTGCGGTGAAACGGTCCGGTGCACCAGCATCGGGCAGTCGCGGCTGTCGGCCAGAAACAGATTGCCCGACACCACCCTATCGTCCACCTCCTCAGGCTCGTTGCCGTCGGTGAGCAGTTTGGTTCGTATCTCGTTCATACGGCGCACCGTATGCAGCGGATCGTTAACCCAGTACACGGCACTCCGGCCGGCAAAGGCCGCCAGCGAGACCCGCGCCTCGCCGCCCGTACGCAGATTGGGGATGATCTCGATGCGCTGCAGCCGCTCCGATGAGAGCTGCGAGGAGATCTCGAACGAGCGGATCGAATCCACCTCGTCGCCGAAGAAATCGATTCTGAAAGGCTTGCTCTCGGAATATGAAAAGACATCCACGATACCGCCGCGCAGCGAATACTGTCCGGGATCATAAACGAAGTCAACACGTGTGAAGCCAGCCTCCTCGAGCGTCTCGACGACGAACTCGGGCGACAGGCGGTCGCCCACCGACACCTGCAGCGTGCGCTGCTCCATCTCCTGCTCGCCCACGACGGTCTCGGCCAGCGCCTCGGGATAGGTGCAGACGGTCAAGTAGCCGCCCTTGAAATTCCTCACGGCATTCAGTGCCGCCGTGCGCTGCACCTCGCCCGACGAATCCTCCTGTCCGAACCGTATGGAGCGCTTGTAGGACGTGGGCAAAAAAAGCACCCTCTCAGGATCGAGAAGGGCGTAAAAGTCCGAGGCGAGGTATGCGGCGGCATCGCGATCGTCGGCGACGAAGATATGCACGCCGCCGCGCCTCTTCACCGTCACTGCAGCAAAAAGCGCATAGGCGCTGCCTGCGAGCGACTCCAAACGCAGAGTCATAGCCCCTGCGTCCAGTCTCCGGTTCAGTTCTGCAGCCGCTTCATCGTCGGCCGCCAGTTTCAACAGTTGCTCGCGAGGTGTCATTCGGCAACAGTATTAATCGGACAACGTGCGGCCCTTGCGGTCGAGATAACGGGTCTCGACAAGTCCTATCGACTGGTCCTCAGTAATGGCTATGCGGGTGCGGTAGCGCCAGCACCAGCGCATACGCAGCGACAGGAGTCCGCGCTTGAGAAATGCCGCCACGTAGGGACTGACACGAAGACGTATATATTTGATGCCCTTGTCTTTGGCCAGATACTGTATCTGGTTCTCGATCTTGCGGTCGAGCAGAATCGTCGGCTCGATCTTACCCGTACCGTAACAGGTCGGGCATACATCCTTGACGTCGGATATGGCCTCGGGGCGCACGCGGTGGCGCGTAATCTGCATCAGGCCGAACTTCGAGAGCGGCAATATGGTATGCTTGGCGCGATCATCGGCCATGAGCTGCGTCATATACTCGTGCAGCGCCTGACGGTTCTGCGCCTTGTGCATATCGATGAAGTCCACCACGATGATGCCGCCCATATCGCGCAGGCGCAGCTGGCGGGCTATCTCGGCAGCGGCTGCACGATTGACCTCGAGCGCCGTAACCTCCTGATCGTCCTCCTTCTTGGTGCGGTTGCCGCTGTTCACGTCGACCACGTGCATCGCCTCGGTATGCTCGATAATGAGATAGGCGCCGCGGCGCAGCGAAACATACTTGGCAAACAGCGACTTGATCTGTTTCGAGATGTCGAAGTTGTCGAAGATGGGCACCGAGCCTTTATACAGGCGCACGATCTTCTCCTTGTCGGGCGCTATCACCTTGATATAGTCGCGTATCTGCTCGTACATTGCCGGATCGTCGACCGTAATCGACGAGAAAGAGCTGTTGAGCAGGTCGCGAATGATCGTATTGGCTCGGTTCAACTCACTGAGCAGCAGTGCGGGCGGCGTTTGTCGACGTACATTGCCCAGCGCCGTATGCCACTTTTCCACCAGCGATACTATATCGTGCTCGATATCGGCATCCGGAGCGCCCTGTGCCGCAGTGCGTATTATAACGCCGAAATTCTTGGGCAGCACCGACATCGCTATCTTCTTCAGCCGCTTCTTCTCCTCGTTGGAGCGTATCTTCTGCGAGATGAATACCTTGTTCGAGAACGGTACCAATACCACATTGCGTCCGGCAAGCGATATGTCGGCCGTCAGACGCGGGCCTTTGGTCGATATGGCCTCCTTGGCCACCTGCACCATAACGCTCTGTCCCACCTCAAGATACGACGAAATCTTGCCGTTTTTCTCTATTGCCGGCTCCAGCTGCATACCCTCAAGACGCATCTGACGGCGGCCGCCGTTCTGTCCGGCGATCAACTTGGCCAGCGACGAAAACTGCGTGCCCAAGTCGAGGTAATGTATGAATGCGTCCTTCTCGTGTCCTATGTTTACGAAAGCGGCGTTCAGACCGGGCATAATCTTGCGCACACGCCCGAGATATATGTCTCCCACGGCGAAGCCGGTCTTGCACTGCTCCTTGTTAAGCTCCACCAGCATCTTGTCTTCGACCAGAGCAATCGTTATTTCGGCCGGTGTTACGTTTATGATTAACTCTCTGTTCATATATTGCAAGTCCGCGGCCGCTCGGCGGCCGCCGGAACGATGAAATCCATTAAAACCAGTTGTCCGTTGCGGGAAGAACCTCCCCTGCATTTCAAGACGCGCCGGACTGCACGCCATAACTTTTCGGTTGCATTTCGCGCCGCTGCATCCTTTCGACGCGATCCGAACAAATAAATAAAGCTAAAAACCGCGGCGCGGTCTTCAGCTTTATTTATGCGCTCAAGCACATGAGAGCTACCTATTTCTTTTTCTTGTGACGATTCTTACGCAGACGTTTCTTGCGCTTGTGGGTAGCCATCTTATGCCCTTTTCTCTTCTTACCGCTTGGCATAATAGTTTAATTTTTATTGTGAATAATTTTTCGCATTACTTCACCTTGGCCACGAAGCTCTTGGCGGGCTTGAATGCGGGAATATTGTGTTCGGGAATGGTAATGGTAGTGTTCTTCGAAATGTTACGAGCCACCTTCTGTGCGCGCTTCTTTACGATGAAGCTGCCAAAACCTCTGAGGTAAACATTGTTATTAGAAGCCAACGAATCCTTGACGCTCTCCATGAAAGCTTCTACGATCTGCTGTACCTGCACCTTCTCGACACCGGTACTCTTGGCAATTTCATTTACGATATCAGCCTTTGTCATAATAGTTATGTGTTTTTTAAGTTAAGTTCTTTCGAGAGTGCAAATATACGATAATATTTAATTAATTACCAAACGCGATGATTTTTTTGTCGTTTTTTTTCGCGCGGCGGCGTGTCCGGCAGAATCGTATGGCACTGAAAACCACATAGCAAAAATCGGCCCAAAAGCCGAAGCACAAACCCCGCAGCGCCGTAACGTACTGTAAATGCGAACAGTATCAATACAGATTCTGCTGCATCGTCAGACAGGCTGTTCAAAAAAGTGCGCCGCGCACAATATTTTGCCTCTGTTTTGCATTATCCGAATATAAGGAGTACCTTTGTTAAGTTGGAGACAATATACGCATTTCATTATGGTAAAGATTTTATGGGTCGACGATGAAGTGGAACTGCTGAAGCCCCACATCCTCTTTCTGACCGCTAAAGGATACGAAGTGGATACCTGCAACAACGGATACGACGCCATAGAGATGGCGACGGCGGAAAACTACGACCTGATAATTCTCGACGAGATGATGCCCGGCATTACCGGTTTGGAAACCCTGCCGCGAATCAAGGAGATACGCCCCACCACGCCGGTGATTATGGTCACCAAGAGCGAGGAGGAGAACATCATGGACAAGGCTGTCGGTTCGAAGATCGCCGACTATCTTATCAAGCCCGTGAATCCCAACCAAGTGCTGCTGTCGATCAAGAAGAACGTCCACTCTCACCAGCTGGTGACCGAGCAGACCACGGCCGACTACCGCGCCGAGTTCGGGCGCATCACGGCTCAGGTGGGCGCCGCCCGCACCTTCGACGAGTGGTGCGCCATATACAAGAAGATCGTCAGCTGGGAGATCGAACTCTCCGAATCGACCGACCAAGGTATCAAGGAGGTGCTTGCCTACCAGAAGGACGAAGCCAACAACGAGTTCGGCAAGTTCGTGCGCCGCAACTATTCGACGTGGATCAACCGCCGCGACGACGACACCCCCGTAATGTCGCACACATTGATGCGCAGCAACATATTCCCCGTGGTGGACGGCAGCCGCAAGACCACGCTGCTATTGATCGACAACTTCCGCTACGACCAGTGGCGGTCGATCAACTCGCTGCTGCACCAGTGGTTCGACATTGCCGTGGACGATTTCTACTGCGCCATACTGCCCACGGCCACGCAGTATGCCCGCAACGCGATCTTCGCAGGCCTTATGCCGCTGGCAATCGACAAGCTGATGCCCAAACTGTGGCTCAACGACAACGAGGAGGGTGGCAAGAACCAGTACGAGGAGGATTTTCTGAAGCGGCAGATGCAGACCAGCGGGAAAAACTACCGCTACTCGTTCGACAAGTTGGTCCGCCCCGAGGCCGGACGCAAACTGATCGACAATATCCAGCGTGTTTACGATGCCGATTTTTCGGTGATAATATACAACTTTCTCGACATCCTCTCCCACGCCCGCACCGAGACCGAGATCATACGCGAGCTGACCGAGGACGAAGCCGCTTTCCGCTCGCTGACGCGCTCTTGGTTCGAGCACTCCGATCTGTTCACCATTCTCAAGATGCTCTCCGAGCGCGGACACACCGTCATCATCACCTCGGACCACGGCACCATTCGCGTCACCGATCCCATAAAGGTGGTCGGCGATCGGGAAACATCGGCCAATCTGCGCTACAAGACCGGCCGCAACCTCAGCTACAATTCGCGCGAAGTCTATGACATCACCCGTCCCGAGGAGATCCAGCTGCCGGCAAGTTCGCTCACATCGAGCTATATATTCGCCTACAACAGCGACTTCTTCATCTACCCCAACGACGCCAACCGGTTCATACGCTACTACAAGAACACGTTCCAGCACGGCGGAATATCGATGGAGGAGATGATCGTCCCCTACATAGTACTGAAGCCCAAGCAATAAAGCGGTTGGCGGCGGTTACTCCGTGATCTTGGCTATCTCGATCCCCACGCGACGCAGCAGATCCAGCCCCTCGTCCGAACGGTAATCGTCGGAATAGACAACGCGGCGTATGCCGGCCTGAATGATGAGTTTGGAGCACTCGATGCAGGGCGAGGCGGTGATATAGAGTGTGGCGCCCTCGCAATTGTTGGCGCTCTTGGCGACTTTGGTTATGGCATTGGCTTCGGCATGAAGCACATACGGCTTGGTGCGCCCTGCATCATCCTCGCAGATGTTCTCGAAGCCCGACGGGGTGCCGTTATACCCGTCCGAAATAATCATCTTGTCCTTGACTATCAGCGCCCCGACCTTGCGGCGTACGCAATACGAGTTCTCGGCCCATATACGCGCCATACGCATATATCTCGAGTCGAGCTGCCGCTGTTTCTCCTCTTGATACCCCATTGCTAAAAAAGTTTTTTCTTCGATCGGGTCACCACAAAATCCTTCAAATAGAACGGCTCGAAGTAAGCGATATCTTCAATGCGGTTTTCTTCGAGCGCCTGCTCGGCCAGTCGCGCCAGACCGCGCGCCGACGGCAGCACCTCTATCATCTTCACCTTCTTAGGCAGCACGCCGACGCATTTGGCTGCGCCATTGCCGAATATGACGAACTCCGAGGCCGTCTCGATCTGCGAAGCGAAACTGTCTGAGTCGATGATCTTGGCCTCGACATCGTCCATCGGACATCCGCGGCCGTCGAAAAGCTGCGTATACACCTCCATACGGCGGGCATCGACCATCGGGCAAAGCGTCGCCGATTCCAAATCGTCCACATCGACGATTCCCGCCTCGCAATCCTCGCGGGCAACCTCGACCAAAGCCTCCAGCGAACCCACAGCGAGGAGCGGTTTGCCCAGCCCGTAGCACAGGCCCTTGGCGAACGAGACGCCTATGCGCAAGCCGGTATAGGACCCGGGGCCTTTGCCTACGGCTACGGCGTCGAGTTCGTCGGGCGCGATCGAACGTTCGCGCAGCAATTCATCGACATAAACGGCTACGTTACGGGCGTGATCGCGGCCATTGCTTTCGCGCAATGCCGTAATACGGCCGTTTTCAGCCAGACCGACCGAACAGACATCGGTGCCGGTCTCGATACATAGAATCATTCCCATCGCTTATCAATGTTTCATCGCCCGATCCATCTCGCGGCGTGCATCCTTATCCTTTATGTATTCGCGTTTGTCGTAGTTCTTGCGGCCGCGGGCCAACCCTATTACGATCTTGGCCAACCCGCGCTCGTTTAGAAACATACGCAATCCCACCACCGTAAGGCCCTTGTCCTGAAGCGCCCGCTCCAATTTGGCCAGTTCGCGGCGGTTGAGCAACAGCTTGCGGTCGCGCTTGGGCACGTGGTTGTTGTATGTTCCCCACTTGTACTCGTTGATATTTACACCGCGGATCCACAACTCGCCACGGTCGAAATAACAGTAGCAGTCGGTCAGCGAAGCCTTTCCCAACCGAATGGACTTGATCTCGGTGCCGACCAGCACGATGCCCGCGACATACTGCTCGATAATCTCGTAATCGAACGTCGCGCGCTTGTTGCGTATATTTATGTTTTTATAATCGCTCATAAGTTTCAGCAGGCAAAGATACGAATAAGCGAGTGCAATGCCAAATTTATTTGAGCATTGCCGAGTGGGAGTATCTTGGGCGAAGCCAATGTACGAATAAGCGAGTGCAAAAGAAAGTCTGCCCGATTTTTGCCTTTTTCGCGGGAGTATTTTCTGCGGACTGCGTTTAAGATACGATGCGGGTCCAAGGGACCGCGCGGGTCGCAGCCCGCGGCTGGCAGAGGCCTGCAACTATGCAAAGGCTATTCGGATTCGGAGGCTCACAATTTGGCAAAATAATTACCCGAAAATCGAATTAGTCGTATAAAAAATACTATCTTTGTGGAACAAAAAACAATAACTATGATCCCCACATTCGACGAAATT
>CAYYUW010000177.1:0-7903 GCA_964474985.1 uncultured Alistipes sp.
CCTGCAGCGAGCAACACCATTAGAATGAATATTATGCTGCGTTTCATCTGTCTGTCGATGATCGATTGAATCGGACAAAGATACGAATAAGCAATTGCAATTGCAAGTCTGCTTGTTCTTTGCCGGCATTTATCGTCGCAATGTTGCGGGCGCAGCCTGCGAAGGACCGCGAACAGCGGGACTTCGCCAGCCGGAGGCTGCGTCCCGCGCGGCTTCTTCAGAAGTTGCAATTTTGTCGCGCAGCTGCATCGCCTCGGGCGATGCCACCTTCGGCTGCTCACGCCTTCGGCGTGCCCCCCCAGCAGCCGAAGGTGATTATTACGGTACGGGTAGCGCGCCCCATTCAGCCGCAACTTTGTCGCGGCAGGTTTTGCGGGCAATATCAGCGTGAAGGTGCGAGGCGCAGCCTGCGGAAGGGAGCATAGCGAGCCTCCGCCAGCCCGAGGCTGCGGCTCGCGCGGCCCGTTGGGCCGCAGCTTGTCGACACAAATGTTGTCATAAATATTCTCAGTGAATATTCGCGCCCGCCCTGACCAGCGCGATGCCCGTGGATCGGCACGGACCCACTCAAAAAAAGTACCGGTCTCCGCAATGGAAACCGGCACACGCGACAGCGACAGATAAATCTTCAAGCATCTCCCATCAGCAGTATCTCCTCGGATCACCCATCTCGACTGTCGTTGTCGTTGAGTTACACAGAATCTTTGTGTGCAAAGATAGAAATTAAAACGACATAAAAGTCTAACAAACAGTTAAAAATGGGTATCAAATTAACAAAATCGTCATTTCGTACGATCTGACGTCTTTTTGACCAATGTTTTGCGGTATTCGGCGAACGATTTTCCGGCAGTCCGCACGAATGCGCGGCGGAAAGTCGAAATGGAGTTAAACCCGCATTTTTCGGTGACCTCCTGTATGGTCAGAGCCGGATTCTCCTCCAGCATACGGCAGGCGTGCGATATTCGGAACGAATTGACATAGTCGTAAAACGACATATTAAGCTCGCGGTTGAGCAGCGAGGAGAGGTATGTTCGATTGGTACACAGTGCTGCAGCAAGATCGTTCAGCGTAAGGCCGGAATCGAGGTAGAGCTTTTCGCTGTTCATCGTCTCCGAAAGGCGCTCCTTAAGCTCGGGCAGCTGCGCACCGGCGGCCGACGCGGCAGCATCGGCAGTTCCGGATGCGGAATCGTCGACAGGCACGTCGATCAAGCGATCGCTGCACACGATCAGAAGCGCCCAGCCGGATATCGAGGTAATGTAATATACCGCCATAAGACCGATATTGCCGTAAACATAGGAACAGATCCACACGATAAGACAAACAAGCCATACCGTCGTAACAAGCAGCAGCCACTTCAGATCGATATGTTCGAGATTCGAATAGTTGTTGCGTATGTAGCGGTCATAGCGCGACACGGACAGCAATATCCTCGTAACCATTACAATGCAGAACAGTCCGACGTAGCCCAAATCGACATGCAACAGGATGTGCGAACCGGTGACAGCGTAGGCGATCGAGAACGCGACGAACGGCAGCACCATAGCGGCAGCACGCCGTGCGGTCAGCCAGCGGGGCGACACCAACTCCATAAGATACGATGCAGCTGCGCCTACAGTCCACATATCCATAGTGAACAACAGTGCCAAAGCGTATTCCGACTCCCCGACTGCCGGAAACAGGCGAAGCGCGTCCTTCAGCTCGTCGAATGCGAAAAAGAGCACCACACACCCGAGTATCGCCCTGCGCCTGCTGCGCTCGCTCAACAGCAGCAGAAAACAGGCGGCGCAAATGAAAAACATCAGCGACACCCCTTGCAACAAAAAAGTCAATCTATCAATCCACACCATCAGGTACCAAACAGTTAGAGCGGATTCATCACCGCCGTTATTCGCGCCCGTCCGCCGGCGGCATCGCCCGCACGACAGGTGCATTACAATTAAACCAGCCCCCTCCCGAGGCCGGCCGTCGCCCGTTCAGGACGTTTTAGGGTTTGCGCGTTTCGGCACGCATCTTCAGATCGGCCAGCGCTATGGCCGCCGCAGCCTCGACCACCACCGCAGCACGCAGCGCGATACAGGTGTCGTGACGTCCGCGTATGGCCAGTTCGGACACTTCGCCCCGCTCGAAATCGAAAGTGGTCTGCGCTCGAGATATGCTCGGCGTCGGTTTCACTGCCACCCGCACGACGATCGGGTTGCCGTTGGCTATGCCGCCGTTGATACCGCCGTCGTGGTTGGTTGCCGTATGTCCCTCGGAATCGATTATCGGATCGTTGTTCTGCGAACCGCGTGACCGTGCAGCCCCGAATCCCGCTCCGAACTCAACCCCCTTGACTGCAGGAATAGAAAAGAGCAGGTGGCTCATAACGCTCTCCACCGAGTCGAAAAACGGCTCGCCTGCACCTGTGCCAAGGCCCTCAATACGGCACTCGACCACACCGCCCACCGAATCGCCGTCGCGCATCGCCGACTCGATGATCTCGTCGAAGCGGTCGGGATCGTCCGAACCGCCTATCTCGACGATGTGTGTCGAGAACACGGATTCGGGCAGCATCTTCTTGGCCACGGCACCGGCCGCCACAAGTCCGGCCGTAATCCGTCCCGAGAAGTGACCGCCGCCGCGGGGATCGTTATACCCGCCGAATTTGCGCGAGGCTGCCAAATCGGCGTGCGAAGGCCGCGGCCGGCTGCGCAGATCGGCATAGTCGCCCGAGCGGGTATTGCAGTTATCGAATACTATCGTCAGCGGCGCACCCGTGGTACGGCCCTCGTAAACGCCCGAAACAAAGCGCGGAATATCGCTCTCGCGACGGGGCGTCGTACCCTTGCGGCCGCCGGCACGCCGCATCAAATCGTCGGCGAGATCGCGCTCCGAAAGCGGGATGCCCGCCCTGACGCCATCGATCGACACGCCCAAACCAACCCCATGGGACTCGCCCCACAGCGTCACTCTGAATATGGTACCGAAACTGTTCATTCCTTTATATTAATAGTCTGAAATCCGTAGAACGCACTGCCCTGCTCCCGCCCTCGGGATCCGGATCAATAGTCGAACTCGATGCCCGTGTAGGTCGAGGGCGACAGCGCACGCAGCTCCTCCTTGACGCTCTCGGCCACATCGAGCGACTCGATGAAGTCGCGCATCGTCTTTTCGGTCACGTGGGCATTCGTGCGCGTCAACGCCTTAAGCGCCTCGTAAGGCGAGGGATACTCCTCGCGGCGCAGGATCGTCTGTATGCCTTCGGCCACCACGGCCCAATTGTTCTCCAAATCGCGGTCTATGGCATCGCGATTGATTATCAATTTGTTCAGGCCCTTCATTATCGACCGGAAAGCTATCTGCGAATGCGCCATAGGCACACCGACGTTACGCAACACGGTGGAATCCGTCAGATCGCGCTGCAGGCGCGACACGGGCAGCTTGGCCGCCAAATGCGCCAGTATGGCGTTGGCGATACCGAGGTTGCCCTCGGCATTCTCGAAGTCGATCGGGTTAACCTTGTGCGGCATAGCCGAAGATCCCACCTCGCCGGCCTTGATGCGCTGCTTGAAATACTCCTCCGACACGTATGTCCATATATCTCGGCAGAGGTCGATGAGTATGGTGCCGATGCGCTTCATCGCATCGAATATGGCTGCCAAATCGTCGTAGTGCTCGATCTGAGTGGTGAACTGCGACCGGCGAAGCCCCAGACGTCCGTTCACGAAGCCGTTGGCGAAAGCAACCCAGTCGACGGCCGGATATGCGGCATTGTGGGCGTTGAAGTTGCCCGTGGCGCCGCCGAACTTGGCCGGAACCTCAATGGCGGCCAGCCGGTCGATCTGACGGTCCAAACGCTCGACGAAAACCATAATCTCCTTGCCCAAACGTGTAGGCGAAGCCGGCTGTCCGTGCGTGCGCGCCAGCATCGGCACCTCGCGCCACTCGCCGGCCAGCGAATAGAGCTTGTCGCGCAGCTCAGCCAGCGACGGGCGGTAAACCTCCTCCAAAGCCTCGCGCAGCAGCAGCGGCATCGCGGTGTTGTTCACATCCTGCGAAGTGAGTCCGAAATGGACGAACTCCTTGTGCGCCGAAAGTCCCAGCGCATCCATCTTCTCCTTGACCAAATACTCCACGGCCTTCACGTCGTGGTTGGTCGTGCGTTCGATCTCCTTCACGCGCAGAGCATCCTCAACGGTGAAATCGCGATAGATGCCGCGCAGAGGCTCGAACATCGCCGGATCGATTCCCGACAGCTGCGGCAGCGGCAGCTCGCACAACGCAATAAAATACTCGATCTCCACGCGCGTGCGGTAGCGGATAAGGGCATATTCCGAAAAATAGTTCTCCAAAGGCGCCGACGCATCGCGATATCGGCCGTCTACCGGAGATATGGCTGTAATTTTGCTGAGTTCCATTTCGTGCGAATCATTAGTGGTTTTAAAGACTACAAAATTAAGACAAAAAAGCGACTAATGAAACCGCCGGATAATTTTATTGGGAAAAATATGCTCATATTCTGCTCGGACACGGAACCCGCCGGCAATTGTTCGCGGGACAGACCTTCGGCTGCTGCGGGGGGGGCAGGCAGGGTGGGCGCAAACTTTCACTGAGAACATTTATGGCAACATTTGAGTCGACAAAATGCGGCCCAACGAGCCGCAGCCTTCGGGTGGCGGAGGCTCGCTTTGTTCGCCTCTGCAGGCTGCTGCTCGCATCTTCGCTGGTAATAATCGACACAACATTTGCTACGAAATATCGGGTTGCCGGTGGCAACCCGCGCGCCCGCCCCGAGGGGGGGGGCGGGGCGGGCGTGAAGAATTTGAGGCAAAGGAAATAGTTGATATATATACTATTAGATGAACAGTGCAAAGATTTATTGCGGCAAAATTGCGGTTCTTCAGAACCGCGCGAGCCGCAGCCTTGGGGCGGCGGAGGCTCAATTTCAGTATATTATATATGACAATAAATCGGATTGCGAAGCGATCCGCGCGCCCGCCCTAAAGGGGCGGAGGGCGGGCGCGAATATTTTGAGGCGAAGATTTCCAGCGACAAACTGCGACTTCTTCAGAAGCCGCGCGGGCCGAAGCCTCGCCCAGCGAGGCCCGCTATTCGCGGTCCACGCAGGCTTCAGCCCGCACCTATACACCCGCAACATAATGTATAGGGCAGAAATCGGATTGTGAAGCGATCCGCGCGCCCGCCATAGAGGAACGGAGGCCCGCCGAACGCACAGCCGTCGGAGGTTAAACAGGACTCTGGCGGGACGCACATTTTTTTTCATCGGATATTCTTCTTATATTTGCGAACATTTATTGAGATAAAAGGAGCGAACGTGGATTTCATATACAGACTGACAGATGCCGTTGCCGGCTTCATAAGGCGCAACCCGCTGTTGTGCCTATTAATACTGTTTCTTGCGCTGCTCTCGCCGCAGCTGCTGGCCGGAGCGCTCAAAATGGTGCTCTACGTGGTGCTGTTCTTCGTGCTGCTGGCACTTGCAGTTGCAGTGCTGCTGGGCTACAGACTGCACCGGCTGCGCCGCGACGTCGAGGAGCAGATGCGCGGCGGCAACCCCTTTGGCGGGAACGCCGGTCCCGCCGGTTCCGGACCTCGCGAGGGTGAAGTGAGCGTGCAACAGACGCAGCCGCAGGAGAAGAAAATCAACAGCGACGTGGGCGACTACGTCGATTTCGAGGAAGTAGACGACAGAAAGTAAACGCTATGATGAAGTTTTTCGAAACGGTCGGGCGCTACTGCCTGCTTATGGGCAAGGTCTTCTCAAGGCCTGAAAAGGGCGCCATATACCGTCGTCGGATTATGTTCGAAATGGAGGCGCTCGGCTACAACTCCATCGGCATCGCCGCCGTGATATCCATATTCATGGGTGCTGTGGTGACGCTGCAGATGGCCATAAACCTCGAGGCCGCATACATTCCCAAATACCTGATCGGCTACGCAACGCGCGAAACGATGATCCTCGAGTTCTCCTCGACCGTCGTCGCCCTGATCCTCTCCGGCAAGGTCGGCTCGAACATCGCCTCAGAGATAGGCACGATGCGCATCACCGAACAGATCGACGCATTGGAGATTATGGGCGTCAACTCGGCTTCGTACCTCATTCTGCCCAAGATCATCGCGACGGTGCTGTTCTTCCCGCTGCTGACCATACTCAGCATCCTTATCGGCATCTTCGGCGGCTGGCTTGTGGCAGGCTTCACAGGCATTATGATCCCCGACGACTATATCTACGGTCTGCTGTCGGACTTCAAGCCCTTCTCGATAACCTACTCGCTTATCAAGATCGCCGTCTTCGCATTCATCATAACCTCCATATCCGGCTTCTACGGCTACTACGCCGAGGGCAACTCGCTCGAAGTGGGCCGCGCATCGACCAAGGCCGTAGTCGTCAGCTGCATCGTCATACTTATTTTCAACCTTATACTCACTCAACTGCTCCTCACCTGATGATACGCGGCGAACACATAGTCAAGTCCTTCGACGGACGCAGAGTGCTGGATGACATCTCGGTCGAGTTCGACACGGGCAAGACCAACCTTATCATCGGCCGCAGCGGCTCGGGCAAGACCGTGCTGCTGAAGAGCTTGGTTGGGCTGCACGAGATCGACAGCGGCAGCATCTACTACGACGACCTTTGCTACACCTCGCTCGGGTTCCGCGAACGCAAAGCCGTAAGAAAAGACATAGGTATGATATTTCAGGGCGGAGCGCTGCTCGACTCCTCGACCGTCGAGGACAATGTGCGGCTGCCGCTCGACCTGTTCACCTCGCAGAGCGAACAGGAAAAGCGCGAACGCGTGGAGTTCTGCCTGCGGCGCGTGAATCTGCGCGATGCCGGCCACCTATACCCCGCCGAGCTGAGCGGCGGTATGATCAAGCGCGTAGCCATAGCCCGCGCCATAGTGCTCAACCCCAAGTACCTGTTCTGCGACGAGCCGAACTCGGGACTCGACCCTATGACCTCGATCGTGATCGACAACCTGATAAAGGAGATCACCGAGGAGTACAACATAACCACCATAGTGAATACCCACGATATGAATTCGGTGATGGAGATCGGCGAGAAGGTCGTATTCATCCACGAGGGGCGCAAATGGTGGGAGGGCACCAAGCACGACATAATGCACAGCGACAACCGCGAACTGAACGATTTCGTCTTCGCGTCGGCAATGGCCAAACGTGCGAAAATGAACCTGTAACGGCCGGCAATCCACCGCATTGCAAAGCTCGGCGGAGGACCGGCAGAAAATTTTGAACGGACATAGTTAAAATATTTTAAAAATATTTGCAAATCTATCGGACAATATATATTTTTGCGTTGTTAAAAAATTAACGCAAGTGTTTAACCTAAAATAAATCATAAGATTATGGCACAGATTAAGATTGGTATCAACGGCTTCGGACGTATCGGCCGTATGGTATTCCGCGCTGCTTGCAAGCAGACCGACAAGTATGACATCGTGGGCATCAACGACCTCTGCCCCGTCGACTATCTGGCTTATATGCTCAAATACGACACGATGCACGGTCACTTCGAGGGCACTATCGACTACAACCTCGAGAAGAGCCAGCTGATCGTAAACGGCAAGGCTATCCGCGTAACCGCCGAGAAGAACCCCGCTGACCTGAAGTGGAACGAGGTCGAGGCTGAGTACGTAGTTGAGTCGACCGGTCTGTTCCTGACCGAGGAGAAGGCTCAGGCTCACATCGCAGCCGGTGCCAAGTACGTCGTTATGTCGGCTCCCTCGAAGGACGCTACCCCGATGTTCGTATGCGGCGTCAACACCAACACCTATGCAGGCCATAAGATCGTTTCGATAGATTCCTGCACCCCCAACTGCTTGGCTCCTATCGCAAAGGTTCTCAACGACAATTTCGGTTTCACCGACGGTCTGATGAC
>CAYYUW010000178.1:0-8026 GCA_964474985.1 uncultured Alistipes sp.
CCGCGCCGAAGGATTGACAAGTTCGTGATAATAGCCGTAGTAGCGGCTGTGCTCGCCCTTACGGCGATAATATACGGATATGTCAACAGCCGCGAAGTCGACGATTTCGAGGAACAAATCGAAATGACGGAATAGCCTATGGATCTGCAATCGCTTAAACAACGCTTCGGAATAATAGGTACGAGCGAAGCAATGAACCGCGCATTGGAGATCGCGGTCAAGGTGGCGCCGACCGACCTGTCGGTGCTGGTAACCGGCGAGAGCGGCGTGGGCAAGGAGTTTTTCCCTCAGGTGATCCACGCCTATTCGTCACGCAAGCACAACCAGTATATCGCCGTCAATTGCGGTGCGATACCCGAGGGTACGATCGACTCGGAGCTTTTCGGACACGAAAAGGGTGCATTCACCGGTGCGACCGAAGCACGCAAAGGTTACTTCGAAGTGGCCGACGGCGGAACGATATTCCTCGACGAGGTGGCCGAACTGCCCCACTCGACGCAGGTACGTCTGCTGAGAGTATTGCAGACGGGCGAGTTCATGCGCGTCGGTTCATCGAAGATACAGAAGACAAACGTGCGCGTAGTAGCCGCGACCAACATATCGCTCCGCACGGCTATCGACGACGGCCGCTTCCGCGAAGACCTCTACTACCGGCTCAACACGGTGCCTATCGAGGTGCCGCCGCTACGCGAACGACGCAGCGACATCTATCTGCTGTTCCGCAAGTTCGCCTCGGATGTGGCGCTGCAGTACAGGATGCCGTCCATCACACTCTCCGACGAGGCGCGGCAGATGCTCGAGGAGTACTACTGGCGCGGCAACATCCGGCAGCTGAAGAATGTCGCCGAGCAGATTTCGGCCATAGAGGAGGCGCGCGTAATCACACCGCAGATACTCGCACGCTATTTGCCCGAACAGGAGAAGGCGGCCTCGGTGCCCGCGATAAGCGGCGTCCGCCGAGATGCGGCCGATATGGGCGACGAGCGAGAGCTGCTGTACAAGGTGCTGTTCGATATGAAGAGCGACATAAATGATCTGAAGCGTATGCTCTCCGAGGCGTTGCACAAGTCGCCGGACGACTATCGGACGCCGGCGGGAGAGATCAAGGCGCTGCTGCCGGGTACTTCGCGGCCGGTTTATGAGGAGGCTGCACAATATGCCGACAGCGAAGACGTTACCAATGAGCCGGCCAAGACACTGACAAAGGCCGACGCCCAGCGTGAGCAGATCATCCGCGCACTGCGCCGCAACAACGGCCGCAGACGCGATGCGGCACAGGAACTGTTTATGTCCGAACGCACGCTCTATCGCAAGATCAAGGAGTTGGGCATCAAAGAGGAGTAGAAATTTAACACGTCAACCGAAGTGAAAAGAACATTATCGATCGCACTGATCATCATTACGGCACTCGTCTCGCTGTCGGGCTGCTCGGTCAAATATTCGTTCTCGGGAGCATCGATTCCGGCCAACGCCAAGACGGTCAGCATCGCCTATTTCCCCAATAACGCACCTATGGTGGCGCCGATTCTCAGTTCCACGCTCACCGAGGCACTCAAGGACCGCTTCTCGCGCCAGACACGCCTCTTGGAGGTCAGCGAAAACGGTGATTTGGCATTCGAGGGCGAGATTACCAACTACACCTCCACGACAGCTTCGGTATCGAGTCAGGAGGCCGCCGTGCTGAACCGGCTGACCATAACCGTACGCGTAAGATTCACCAACGCCATCGAGCCGCAGTTCAACTTCAACAAGAGCTTCAGCGCCTTCGCCGACTACGACTCGAACATCCTGCTGCAGGAGGTCGAGGGCACCTTGATTCCCGAAATAGTCGAACAGCTGGTGGACGACATATTCAACGCAGCGGTTTCAAATTGGTAGCGACTATGGAGAGATTGATCGAAAGGGAGAAAGAGGGTGCAGCCGCAATGGAGCTTGCGCCCGACGAGCGCACCGGACTGAAAGGCCGCTTGGACGCGATAATAGCCGAACACGAATGGTTCACCACAGCGCGCATACTGCGCCGGTTGGTCAGCGGCGAAAGCGATCCACGGCTCGATCTGCCGCTGCACGCACGCGGGGCATCGTCGCTGTCGCTACCCGCAATAGATGCAGACCGGCTCACCGAGATGACCGATGACGACATTATCGACCGCTTTCTGAGCGCCGACGACTACCGCATCGTGGCCGACACCGACAGCAGCGACGCGGCACCCGACATAGCCGAAGGGTCCGATTCGGAGTCCGACGACGAGTTCGTGAGCGAAGAACTGGCAGAAATATACCTCGATCAAGGACTTTACGAGCAGGCTATAGCAACATATCGTCGATTAAGTTTGGATAATCCGGAAAAAAGTGTTTACTTTGCCGAGATTATTACGCGCATAGAGAAAAATATAAACAATTAAAATAGTATTTGAAGATATGATTTATTCGATTTGTATCGGTTTGATTTTCTTCGCGAGCATCATTATGATCGCCGTGGTTCTGGTGCAGAATCCCAAAAGCGGTATGGCCGCCAACTTCGGAGCCTCGAATCAGGTTATCGGCGTTCGCGAAACCTCGAACTTCCTCGAAAAGGCTACGTGGACCATGGCTATCGCTATCGTAGTGCTGAGCCTGTGCGCCACTATGGCTATGGACAAAGGTCGCGTGGCTGACAGCAACGCCGCCCTGAACAAGGAAACCGAGGCTATTATGGAAAAAATCGGCACTCAGGCTACTATGCCCAATCAGGTCGACCTGCCGACGGTTCCCGAGCAGTCCGCAGAGCAGCCCGCTGAAGAGGCTGAGTAATTGCGATCCTTACGATCCGTCGCAAAATGACAGGAGCGTCCGGAACTGTCCGGACGCTCTTATTGTTTTCACAGCGTCATAACCGGCCGCGCATCGGCTACATCGCCGCAACCGGAGCGTAAGCCTCCTCGTCGACCAAATATGAGAGCAGGTCGTCGACACGCTTCTCCTCCTTGAGGATCGCATTCAGCTCCCGCGCGACCTCCCTCTCCCCCATCATCTTGGCATAGTGGCGCAATGTGCCGTATGTGGCTATCTCGTAGTGTCCGGCTTTCTGAGCGGCTATTACAAGTCCGGCATCGCGTGTAAAGGTATTCTTGTCTGTACTGTCGATCACATCATCGGCTTCGGAAACAAGCCCCGCCATCGCATCGCACCGCTTAGCCTGAGGCTTCTTCTCGAGCAGAGCGAAAACACGTTCGAGTCTCTCGATCTGTCCCTTGGTCTCTTCGATACGGTCGGCGAAGGCTGATGCAAGCCGCGGATTGGTCGCAGCTTTCTGCATCTTGCGCATACCAGTCGCCAAATGCTTCTCGGCCCAATAGATATCTTTGATCTGGTCGATGAAAAACTCCCTGAACTCGGGAGATTCGAAATTGTTGCGAATGTCTGTTTTCATAGCTTTATATAATAATATAGTATCCTACGGCAGGTTCAGGATCAATTATTATGCCGCATTCGGGTTCGCGGTATGTTACAAATCGGTTACAATGCGATTAATTGCCCGTTAAGTTCAGCCTGCCCTATTGACCACCGACGCTATAAATTCTATTTTTGTCAGCGAATTGGTCGGCTATTTGCCCAATAAACGAAACTATTCAATTCAGCATGAGCGCAATATACACATTCATTCTGGCCATTCTCGGCATTCTGGCCGTGACGGGACTCTTCGTCGGAGTAAGCAACGACGCGGTCAACTTTCTAAATTCCGCACTCGGATCGAAAGCGGCGCCGCGTCGCGTAATTTTATTGGTAGCCTCGATCGGCATAATCGTCGGCGCCGTAACTTCGAGCGGTATGATGGAGGTGGCCCGCAGCGGAGTGTTCAACCCCGAGCTGTTCACCTTCCGCGAAGTGATGATGCTGTTTCTCGGCGTAATGTTCGCCAACATCATCCTGCTCGATCTGTTCAACACGTGGGGATTGCCGACATCGACCACTGTCTCACTGATCTTCTGCCTGCTCGGCTCGGCGATCGCCGTGTCGATTTACAAGATCTCGATCACGCCCGACACCGCTATGAGCGACATCGGAACGTACATAAATTCGGCCCGTGCAATGGGTATCATCTCGGCCATACTACTGTCGGTGGTGCTCGCATTCACCTGCGGTACGATAACTATGTACATCTCCCGATTGATCTTTACATTCCGATACGCACCAATATTCCGCCGCTGGGGCGCTCTGTGGTGCGGCATGTCGCTGGCATCGATAGTCTACTTCGCCCTGTTTAAGGGTCTTAAGGCTCCGCTCGGCGATACCGAGTTCATGCAGTACGTATCAGAGCACATCCTATCGACAATATTCTACACATGGCTGGCCTGCAGCGCGATACTCAAGATTCTGCAGCAGCTGCGCATCGATATTCTGAAGATCACGATTCTGGCCGGCACCTTCGCGCTGGCGCTGGCATTCGCCGGCAACGACCTCGTGAACTTCATCGGAGTGCCTGTGGCTGGCTACGATTCATACCGTATGGCGCTGGCGAGCGGCGACACCTCGATGACGATGGAAGGGCTCGCCGAATCGGTCCCGACCAACTTCGGCATACTGCTGGCCGCCGGTGTCATTATGATAATCACGCTGTGGACATCGAAAAAGGCTATGCACGTAACGCAGACCGAGCTGAACTTGTCGAGCCAGAACGAGGCCACCGAGCGTTTCGGCTCGTCGGTATTCTCCCGCACCATAGTACGCATCGTGCTGAATATGAACAACTGGTACGAGCGGACGATACCTTCGCGCCTCAAGGCGGCAATCGAACGCCGGTTCGTCCCGCTGGCTGATGACGAGCGCGGCAATGCCTCGTACGATATGATCCGCGCAACGGTCAACCTCACCACGGCAGCCGCATTGATCTCTATCGCAACCTCATACAAGCTGCCGCTGTCGACCACCTATGTAACCTTTATGGTGGCAATGGGTTCATCGCTCGCCGACCGAGCTTGGGGACGTGAGAGCGCCGTATACCGCATCACAGGCGTTATGACCGTCGTCGCCGGCTGGTTCGTGACAGGTCTCGGCGCATTCGCCATAGCATTGGCCGTCGGGCTGGCGCTGATTTACGGCGGCACCGTAGCGGTGATAGCGATAACACTGCTCTGCGCCTATATGCTCGTCAAAAGCAACACCGGCAAACAGAAAGAGGATACCGACGTCAAGTCGGTCGACATCAAGGTCGGTGATATTGTACAGCAATGCGTGGACGAGGTTTGCGACACTATGGAGCGCATAACCCGCATATACGACCGAACGCTGATCGCAGTATTCAAGGAGAATCGCAAGGTGCTGCGGGAGATGGTGCGTGAGTCGAACGAACTGTTCTACCAGTCGCGCGAACGCAAGTACCAAGTGCTGCCGACGCTTCAAAAGCTGCAGGACAGCGATATCGACACTGGCCACTACTACGTGCAGGTAGTCGATTACCTGAGCGAAGCCACCAAGGCGCTGGTGCATATCACGCGCCCCTGCTTCGACCACATCGACAATAACCACGAGGGTATGACCCGCGACCAGATCGAAGATCTGATGCGCATAAACGATGAAGTGGAGGCTATCTACCGTCGCATCAACGGAATGTTGAAAAGCAACGATTTCAGCGACATAGACCGCGTGCTGGACCAGCGCGACCGTCTGTTCGAATCGATTGCCGAAGCGGTGAAACGCCAGCTCAAACGAATCAAGAACAAGGAAACGAGCACCCGTTCGAGTATGCTCTATCTGAATATCCTGAACGAGACGAAAACGCTTGTGCTGCAATCGCGCAACCTGCTCAAGTCGCAGCGCTACTTCCTCGATCACAAGCCATACAAGGAGTACGCAGGCGATTGAGCCGTCAGATGCCCCGTTACGAGGTCGATAGTAGGATTACGAATTGTGTATCAGTAGCATTTTATCCGATTCGTTCCGGCGTCGCCCTCTTTTTTTTGTCTTTTGAACACTTGCGCTACCGGTGCGGCAGCATCGCGGCGTCGCACTCGGAGAGCAGCGGCAGACGGCGGTCCTTGTCCGATATGATCAGACCCGATGGCTCCATACCCCACTCTTTCAGCCGCCAGTCGACACCGATCTGCGGATCGTCCCAGCGGATGCCGCCCTCGTCGTGCGGGGCATAGTAGCGGTTGCACTTGTAACAGAGCCGCGTGCTGTCCTCAAGGGCCAAAAAGCCGTGGGCGAAACCCTCGGGAATAAACAGCTGACGTTTGTTTTCGGCCGTAAGCAGCTCGGCGTGCCAGCGTCCGAACGTCGCGCTGCCCGAGCGCAGATCCACCACCACATCCAACAGTGCTCCGGTTGCGGCCCGCACCAATTTGGCCTGCTGCTCGCAGCGCTGGAAATGCAAGCCGCGAAGCACGCCGCGAAGCGAGCACGACTCGTTCTCCTGAACGAAGTGCACCGAGATACCGGCCTGCATATACTCCGCCTCGCGGTAAGTCTCGGCAAAGTAACCGCGAGAGTCGCCGAAAACGGTGGAATCGACGACCACAAGCCCCTCGATGGGCGGATATGTAAATCGAAAGTTCATACGATCATTGGTCTATCGTACGGTATGCCTGCTCGGCTGCGGCCGAAGAGTGCATCCCGACACTGAATACAAATGTACTCAAAAAACGGTTCGATAGTATCGGCCGAACGAAATAATCGCGTAAATTTGCCATATAAACATCATCTAAATGGCATCTGCAATCAAAAATCTCGGTCTGAGGCTGCCCTCGGGAATGAATCTCGAATACGGTTTCGCCGATACGCCGTTCGGCTCGGCAGCGATAGTAACGCACGGCGATGCCGTTCTTGCGTTGGAATTTTGCGACGAGGGTGAGCAGGCCGCCCTGCAGTTGTTGGAGGGCAGGTTTGCTGCGGCGCACTTCACCCGCAACGACAGGCGGTCAGAGAGCGTCGCAGCCGCAATAATCGGCCGGAACGACATACAGATCGAGGTATGCGGCTCGCCGTTCCGAACAGCTGTATGGGAGCAGATGCTGCGGATAGGTGAAGGCGAGGTGATCGCCTACTCGCAATTGGCGGCGCGATGCGGCTGTCCGCGAGCGGTGCGCGCCGTAGCCACTGCCGTGGCGTCGAATCCGGTCGGGTGGATAATACCCTGCCACCGCATCGTGCGCAGCGACGGCTCGATCGGCCGGTTCCGCTGGACACCGCAGCGCAAAAAGGCTATGATAGAGTGGGAAAAGGCGCGCAAAGGCTGACCTACTCGACGCGCTCGAATACGTACAGCTCGTGTATCTCGCTGTCGTAGCCATCGTAGAATCCGCGGACCATACCCAACACGATGCGCGAGCCGCGATTGGTCAGCACTAACAGATCGTCTGTAGCCGGATCGATCGATATGCCCTCGATTTCGCCGGCCCGAATAAATTCGCGCAACTCGCGGAAACGCTCGACATCGGCCGTCGTAGCGCCCATATCGCTGACGTCGCACACGTAAATGTTATCCGTCTCGTGCAGATCGGCATCGCCGTCGTCGGCCGATATAAGCAGCTTGCCGTCGGCGTAAAAGATACCCTGCTGGTACTGCGGCACAGGGCGCAGATGCACCTTGCCGGAGTACTTCTTCGAAGCCAGATCGTAGCGGTAGACATAGCGGCCGTCGACCCAGTCGGCCATATACACCTGCCCGCGTTCGCGATCCACGGCCAGCCCGCACACCTCGACCTGTCCGGAGGCAGGCTCCCACGGGATCGAGTATTTCCACTTCAAATCATCGGCGCCGTACACTGCAATCTGTATATTCTCGCCCACACCGTCGTTGAATGTCTCGATACCGGTGAATATCTCGCCGTTCCACACGTCGATATCACCGAGATGATTGGCTGCAAGCGGCAGCCCAGCGAACGGCTTGTCGTTCTTGGCCACCAAACGCCCCTCCTTGTCGTACTTGTACAGGGCCGTGCTGCCCGAGACGTAGTAATAGTCGCTGTCGGAGGCAATGCCCTGCCGGCCCTCGACCGGAATGATCCGTTTCAGGCGATACTTTCCGCCGAGGCTCTGCGCCGAC
>CAYYUW010000179.1:0-11289 GCA_964474985.1 uncultured Alistipes sp.
CGAAAAGATGCTGTAAGAAAAAAGTGATCATAAATTCAAACAACTTCTCAATATCCCGGCCGGGACGGAGTAACCGAAAATCCGTTAAAGAGTAGGACAAATTTTAATTAACACAATTATGAAAAATTTTAGTGAGTTGAAAAATAATGTTGTATAAGCGTGTAATATATTAAAAAATCAGAATGTCTATTACTACTTCAGCAAGTGGAAGAACGAAGGTGTCATTGAAGAACTTTTGGATAACATCCGCTCAAAAGTACGCATAATGCCCGTCCAAATTCAAGGTTATCCCCAAACGATGGATAGTTGAAAGGTCATTCGCGTAGCTGGAAAATTTCAGAAGGCTCACTATTGACTATGAGTATCATGCCGACTCTGCCAAAACAATGGTGCAACTTGCTTTCTGTAAAATCATACTTAACAAATTTATTGGATAATTTTTTAACAGTCTCTTAGCTTCGGCGAAAATTCGTACCTTTGGGGCCGTAAGAGCGAATAATTATGCACAAATCCGGATTCGTAAATATTGTCGGCAACCCCAATGTAGGCAAATCCACATTGATGAATGCCCTTGTGGGTGAACGGTTGTCGATCATCACCTCCAAGGCGCAGACTACGCGCCACCGTATTATGGGCATCGTGAACGGCGATGATTTTCAGATCGTTTATTCCGATACGCCCGGCATTCTGAAGCCTAACTACAAGCTGCAGGAGTCGATGATGCGATTCGTCGGCGGGGCGCTCAAGGATGCCGACATACTGCTGTATGTGACCGACACGGTCGAGCACAGCGACCGTTCGGCCGATATTCTGCGCCGTATCTCCGAGAGCGATATACCGGTCGTGGTCGTGGTGAACAAGATCGACCTTACCACGCCCGAGGCGCTCGAAGCGTTGGTGATGCAGTGGCACGAGCGGATGCCCTCGGCCCGCATCATACCGGTGTCGGCCAAGGAGAATTTCAATATCGGCGCACTGTTCGACCTGATACTCGGAATGCTGCCCGAGGGCGAACCCTACTATCCGAAGGATACGCTGACCGACAAGCCGCTGCGCTTTTTCGCTTCGGAGATCATCCGCGAGAAGATATTCTTAAACTACGACAAGGAGATCCCGTACAGCGTTGAGATCGGCATCGACGAGTATCGCGAGGAGCCGGCTATCGATCGCATCGCGGCGGCGATATACGTTACTCGCGAGAGTCAGAAGGGCATAATCATCGGCCACCGCGGCGAGAAGCTGAAGCGGGTGGGCACTCAGGCGCGGGAGGATCTTGAGCGTTTTCTCGACAAGAAGGTGTTCCTGCAGCTCTTCGTGAAGGTGAATGACGATTGGCGCAACAACGATCGGCAGCTGCGCCGCTTCGGTTACGAACAGGAGTAATTCCACATGGATATGATAGATGAAATTTTGAAATACAACGAGCGCTTCGTCGCCGAGCGCCGTTACGAGGAGTTCCTCACCAGCAAATACCCCGACAAGCGTATAGCCATTGTCACGTGTATGGATACGCGCCTCACTACGCTGTTGCCTGCGGCGCTGGGGCTGAAGAACGGCGATGTCAAGATTATCAAGAACGCCGGCGGCACGGTACTGCAGCCGTTCGACAGTGCCGTGCGCAGCCTGCTGGTAGCCGTTTACGAACTCGGGGTCGAGGAGATTCTGGTTATCGGCCACAGCGATTGCGGCGCCCAGCATCTCGAGCCTGAGCAGATGATACAGTGTATGCTCGACCGCGGCATCTCGCAGGATCATATCGATATGATGCGCTACTGCGGCATCGACTTCAACCGCTGGCTGAGCGGGTTCGATCATCTTGAGGCTGCCGTCGCCGAATCGGTCGATATGCTGCGTCATCACCCGCTCATTCCGGCCGACATTACCGTGCGCGGATTCATCATCGACTCCACCACTGGCCGCCTTACCCCCGTCGAATAGCCGGCTGCGCGTCATTCAGCCGCTGCCGCCCGCTTGTCACCCAGCTGCTTCCCTTCGTATCAAAATCGCGGGTCAAAGACTGCGGAGTGCACGCGACGAGCGGGCCTCCGCTGGCGGAGGCTTCGGCCCGCGCGATTCTTTAGAACCGCAAATATTCGCGCCCGCCCCGAGAGGGCGGAGCAACCAGATTGTTTGCGCTATGACCTAATCGGGCGGTCACAGTCTGACAGACCAGCCAGCAGATGCCGCTGCCGCCACATCCGAATCAGCCTCTTTTTTCCAATATGTGCAGGTACTCTATAGTGGAGTCGGCCGTGTGGTGTCTGTTTTCGGCTTTGTCGGCTCTGAATCGGGTGTAGTTCTTTTCGGCCATATCGTATGCTCCGTAACGTTCCATTATCCGGCGGATAGTGTCTATGGGCATCAGGCCTTCGTTGTTGTAGGATAGCAAAATGTATCGGAAACGGGCGTTGCGGATAAGATCCTCGAAGGATTCGGCCACGTTCTTTCTGCTGCAATATTCCGAACGGGCATACTCCCTAAGTCCCGTCTTGCCTTTGGGTACGAACGGCCTGTATTCAGCTATCGTGTTCAGCAGGTGGTAATTGGCTCCGTACTGGCGGGCATTGTACGGCGGATCGAGATAGAGAATGTCGCCTTCGATCATCCGTATCAGTTCGTTTGCGTCGCATCTGTGGACCTCGTGTTCGTGCCTGTCGAGTTGATAGTCCGCCGGCGAGAGCACGAAAGGCTTTTGTGCGGATTTCTTCAGCCGTTTCAGGAAAGCGCCGTAGACCGAAGCCGTGTTGGCGAGTTTGTCGGCTGTCTCTATCAGGCTGCACAGCAGAAAGTAGTATAGGTCGTCGGATATCTCTCTGTCGAGTTTCCACCGCTCGATTGTCGACCTTACGGCATCGATCTTCCTGCCGTTGTCGTCCGAGAAATACATGCGCCCGCTGCCGCTGCCTGAGCAGTATTGCGAATATATGAATCCGTCGTCGATGCCTTCGGCGGCATTCAGGGCGTCTATGCGGTCGTAGCGGTTCGCGATTTCGGTGCTGTTGCCTATGTAGTTGCGATTGAGCACGTAGCTGTAGTACTCCCAGTCGTTCGCGATTATCCTCCGGACACGGGTCTTGAAGTGGCGGCCTACGATGCCGGTGCCGGCGAAGATGTCGCAAAAGACGCACTCGCTCAGGTCGTCGCCGGCGACTTGCCGTACGGTGTTGTCGATGAAGTCGAGCAGCGAATATTTCGAGCCAATGTAGTTCATGTTACTCTTCGGGATACAACATTTTCATAATATACTCCGACGCCTCGTGCGATATTCTGGCGGCGCATATTTTCCGGTACTTCACCGGATCGTACTGGTAGCAGCCCACGCAACCTAACTCCTCGGTGTAGTGTTCGTCTCCCTCGTAGAAGGGATAGGGGTTGCCCTTGATGTTTGTCGCATCCCAGCGTTTGCCGGTCTGCCTGCAGACCTTGCATATCTGCCGTTTGATATCGTTGGCAGCCTTGCACAGCGGCTGGAAGTCGTCGAGGCGCTGCGTTGCCGGATCGGATACTCTCCAGTCGTCCTTTCTGCCATCCTTGTGGTCTATCTCGATTCGGGTGTTTTCGGAAAATCCGCGAACGCCGAGCATCACGCATCGCCGCGAGCTGTAGTATGTCCTGATATCCTTGCGTATGTTTTGGTTGAATGCCTTTTCGGCTCGGTATCCGGCTGTTCGTATGGCATCTATCGCAGCACCTTTGGTGCGGGTTTTGTCTACTTCAAACAGGTATTTTTTAGCGATAGGCGAGTTGGCGCGGCACCAGCTTCTGCCGTTGCCCAACTGCAGTCCGGCGTATTTGCCGGTAAATTCCGTGACGGAGACCCAGCGGCTTTTGCCTTCTTTGTCGGGGGCAGCCAGTTCCAGAAATAATTCAGCCTTTGTCATATCGTCAAAGTTTCTTGCAACTCGATAGGGCAAAATTACGAAATAAAACCGCCGAAACAAAATATGGACCCTTTCATAATGGATGCGGGCTACGAGTTGTCAGCGGTGCCGCCGCCGAAGCGGAGGATGAAGGTCACACGCTGCGGGGTGTTGCAGCTGAGCCGCAGCGAGCCGCCGTGCAGCTGCATTATCTGCCGCGATACGCTCAGCCCGATTCCCGATCCGTCCTGCTTGGTGGTGAAGAACGGCGTGAAGATGTTCTCGACGGTTTCGGCCGGTATGGCGCCGCCGTTGTTGCTCACTTCGATAATGACATTTTCGTCGGCGTCGATGCTCGAGCAGATCTCGATGCGGCCCTCGACCTTGCCTTCGCAGTCGTGCACCGCCTCGCGGGCATTCTTCAGCAGGTTGATTATCACCTGCGAGATAAGATTTTCGTCGGCATAGATCATCGTGTCGGGCGGATCGATCGAGACGATGATTTGCGTTTGGCTGTCGGAGCCTATCAATGCCGCTGCGCGGTGGATCATTCCGGCGATCTCGAACGGCCGTTTTATCGGCTGGGGTATGCGGGTGAAGCGGCGGAACGATTCGACGAATGCCAGCAGCCGCCGTGACGTGTCGGCTATGGTTTCCAATCCGCGGGCCATATTTTCGTCTTGGGAGTCGTTCATCTCGATCAAGGTCTGGCTGAGCGAGGTCACCGGCGCGAGCGAGTTCATTATCTCGTGGGTGAGTATTCGCGTGAGCTTGTTCCACGACTGTATTTCGCGTTCGCTCAGCTCGTTGTCGATGTCGCTTACGGTAATTACCCGCACTGGCCGGCCGTCGAGCCTGATGTCCGAGCAGGTGAGCGAGAGGTTCATTTCGCCTGTCTCGTTTATGTACCGTATGTGGGGTTTGTCGCCCGACTGTATCTCGCGCAGTGCGGCGACAAGCTCTTCGGATATGGGCAGCAGCTGGTTTATGTGTGTCAGCCGCACGAGACCGAATATGCGCAGCGCCTCGCTGTTGGACTGGTGGACGTTGCCCGCGCCGTCGATAGTGATGAAGCCGGTTTTGGCGCAGTCCATTATCAATTCGTAATATTTCTCGCGTTCGCGGGCGCGCACCTTGGCATCGGAGAGTATCTCTTTGATTCGGTTGAGCGCCATGTTGATTAGGATGTCGTCGCTGTCCTTGCCTGTTTCATTGAAGCGGAATGTGAAGTCGTCATTTTCCACTGCGTTGAACATAAAGGTGACGCGGCGCGTGTAGTTGTGGTGTATGGCGATGATTTTCACCAATGAAAAGACTATCGCCGCCGCGGCCGCTATTGTCAGGGCGTAAATTCCCTCGACGATCAAGTATGTCAGCGCCGCTGTCGCCAACACGAGCACTGCCAGATATACCGGCAGCAGACCGGCTGTAGTGCTGTGCCGTTTCATAGCCCGTAGCGTTTGATCTTGTTGTAGAGCGTCTGCCTCGTTATCCCGAGCTGCTGCGCCACGGCCGAGAGGTTGCCGCCGTTGCGCGACATAGCCTGCTGAATCATCTGCCGTTCCATATCCTCTATGGTCGAGAAGCCGTCAGGGGCCGGCGTCACCGTGCTCTGACGCAGCAGCAGGGTGTTGGGGGTTATAAGACGGTCTTCGCACATTATTACGGCCTTCTCGACCGTGTGCTGCAATTCGCGTATGTTGCCCGCCCAAGGGTGCGCCTCCAATTCGCGCTCGGAGTTGGGATCGAAGCCCTTTATCTGTTTACAGTAGCGTGCTGCATAGCGTTCGAGGAAGATTTTCGCCAGCGGGATTATATCCTCGCGGCGGTTGCGCAGCGGCGGCAGGTCGATGTGTATCGTGTTGATGCGATAGAGCAAATCTTCGCGGAATGTCCCGCCGGAGACCATTTCGAACAGGTCGCGGTTGGTCGCCGCTATCAACCGTATGTCCACCTTCACGGGGGTGTTGCTGCCCACGCGCACTATCTGCCCGCTCTGTATGGCAGTCAGCAGTTTGGCCTGAAGGTGCAGCGGCAGGTTGCCTATTTCGTCCAAGAAGAGCGTGCTGCGGTCGGCCGCCTCGAACTTGCCTTCGCGGTCGCTCTTGGCGTCGGTGAAGGACCCTTTGACGTGGCCGAACAGTTCGCTCTCGAACAGCGTCTCAGGCACTGCGCCCATATCCACCGTTATCATCTGTTCTGCGCGCCGCAGCGAAAGGTCGTGAATCTCTCGGGCAAGCATCTCCTTGCCGGTGCCGTTCTCGCCGGTTATCAAGATGTTGGCATCGGTAGCCGCCACCTTGTGCACTATTTCGCGTATGCGTGCCATTGCCGGACTCGAACCCCAAAACATCTGCGGGGGCGCCTGCCGGCCGGTATCGGGTTTGGCGGACTTCTGCGCGCTGCGCCGCAGGTCGTATGCAGCCCGCAGCGTCGCCACGAGCTTCTCGTTGTCCCACGGCTTTACCACGAAGTCCACCGCTCCGTCCTTCATTGCCTTGACCGCCAGATCGACGTCGGCATACGCCGTGAAGAGCACCACGCGCACCTCGGGCCGTATCCGGTGAATGTGCCTGAGCCAGTATATGCCCTCGTTTCCGGTGTTTATGCCGGCCGAGAAGTTCATATCCAGCAGCACCACGTCCACCGGCTCCTCGCGCAGCTTTTGGTCGATGCGGTTTGGGGACGGTATGGTGACCACGCGGGCGAAATATTTGCCCAGCAGCAGCTCGAGTGCCGAGAGTATGCTCCGGTTGTCGTCTACGACGAGTACGGTTCCTTCTTTTGCGGTTGAGGCCATGTTCGATCGGTTGTTTCCCGCACCAAAGTTAGGATAAAGCTGCCTAATTCCGCGGCCCGTGTCCAAGAAATTTACACCGAGTGTCAAAATTTTTTACACTTTTTCGATTCGGCTGCATTTGTAATATGCAGTGCAGCAATGTGTTGTGCCGTTTGGCACGTATATGGCACCGTAGTCGGGCAAAGGAAATTACTATGAAAAACAGTATGAAAAGCATCGTTTTACCGGTTTTGGTGTCGATTTTTTTGACACCTGCCGCAGCGCAGGCTCCCATGGGTCTGGATGAGTGTATGGATTATGCCGTCGAGCATTCGCCCGCAGTGGCGCAGGCGGCGCTGACCAATGCCGACTACCGGCAGGATTTCATCGAGTCGGTGGCCGATCTGGCGCCGTCGGTAGGGGCGAGTTCCTATGCCTATGTGAACTACGGACGTTCGATCGACCCCGAAACCAATACATATACCACCAACGGCAACTTCAGCAATGCCTATTCTGTTTCGGGATCGATGCCCGTGTTCGCCGGCCTTAGCGGAATCAACACCGTGCGTATGCGCAAGGTAATACGCGCTATGGGCGGCGAGACGCTGCAGCAGGTCAAGGATCTGGTGGCCGTGAACACTATGAAGGCCTATTTCGACGTGGTCTACTACACCGAGAGCAGCCGGTTGGCCGAGGAGCAGTTGGAGACGAGCCGCGCCACGCTCGAGCGGACCGAGAAGCAGTTCGAACTGGGACTTAAGAGCGCCGCCGACGTTGCTGAGATCGAGTCGCAGGTGGCCTCGAACGACTTTCTGCTTACACAGCAGCGCAATGAACTGGCGCTGGCCGAGATAACTCTCAGGGAGACGATGAACTGGCCGGACGGCGAGCCTTTTGCGATAGATACCGGCGTGGCGATCGACGTTCCGGTCTATGGCCGTTCGCTGAGCGAGGTCACGGATTTTGCCGTCGAGAACCACCCCAAGGCGCTCGAGGCGCAGTACGACGTTCGCAGCAAGCGGCTGAACCTGTCTGTCGCCCGCGGACGCATGTGGCCCTCGGTCAGCTTCTCGAGCGGCTACTCGACCAACTACTTCACCTCGCTCGAGGACGATGCCGTGGCCCGCTCGTTCCGTTCGCAGTTTCGAGACAATCGGGGCTACTACTTCCAGTTCAATATGAATATCCCGATCTTCAACGGGCTTTCGCGCCGCACTTCGCGCAATCGGGCGCGCAACGCATTGCGTTCGACCGAGCAGCGGCGCACGCAGACCCTTAACTCGCTTCGCAGCGAGGTGGCGCAGGCCTACCAGCAGATGCAGGGCTTCGGCAAGGAGTACGTGCAGGCCGTCAAGAAGACCGCCGCGGCCGAGCTGGCGCACAAGGCCGTTGTGAGCAAGTTCGAAAAGGGGCTTATGTCGGCGCTCGACGTGCAGACGTCGGCCGACAAGCTGCTCGAGGCGCGGGCGCAGAAGCTGCAGGCGCGGTTGCAGTATATAATAAAGTACCGCCTCGTCGAGTGGTACGACGGCAAACCGCTTATCCGATGAATTGTAAAAAAACTATATACCTATGGATATCAAAATCGAAAAGAAGAAGGGCATACGTGCTCTGTTTACCCGCCGCGGCATACCTTATCTGTTGGGCGTACTGTTCGTCGTATTCGTATTGTGGCTGTTGCTGCGCGACAACTCGTCGTCGCTGCGCATCGATGCCCGCACCATTACCGTTAGCGAAGTCACGCGGGGCGAGTTCAACGACTATGTCCGCGTGACGGGTCAGGTGCAGCCCAAGACCACCGTGCAGCTCTCGCCTCTCGAGGGTGGCATCGTCGAGCGGCTTGTGGTCGAGGAGGGCGCCTCGGTCAAGAAGGGCGATGTGTTAGTGATACTGAGCGACAACAATCTGCATCTGTCGATCCTCAACAGTGAGGCCGAGCTGGCCGAGAAGCAGAACCTTCTGCGCAATACGCTCATCACTATGGAGCAGGACAAGCTGGCTCTGCGGCAGGAGAAGCTGCAGCTCGATTTGGACGTTTCGCGCAAGCAGCGCACTTTCCGCCAGTACGAGGAGCTGTACCGCGACCAGCTTATAGCCCGCGAGGAGTATCTGCAGGCCAAGGAGGACTACGAGCTTGCCGAGCGCAAGCGCGAACTTGTCATGGAGCGTCAGAAGCAGGATTCGCTCTACCGCACCGTTCAGGTGGAGCAGATGGAGGAGAGCCTCGAGAATATGCGGCGCAATATGATGCTGATCCGCCAGCGCATCGACAATCTGGCCGTCAAGTCGCCTATCGACGGCGAACTCGGCCTGCTGGATGTGGTGCTGGGGCAGTCGGTCGCTATGGGGCAGAAGATCGGACAGATCAACGATATGTCGTCCTACAAGATCGAAGCGCAGATCGACGAGCACTATATCGACCGCGTCCGTGCCGGATTGGAGGCGACCTTCGAGCGTCAGGGCAACACCTTCGGCTGCACGCTGCGCAAGGTCTATCCCGAGGTGCGCAGCGGACAGTTCCGTGCCGACTTCAACTTTACGGGCGAGCTTCCCGAGAATATCCGCAGCGGACAGACCTACTACCTCAATCTGCAGCTCGGCCAGCCAACCGAGGCGGTGATGATTCCGCGCGGGTCGTTCTACCAGACCACGGGCGGCAGCTGGATATACGTGGTTTCGGAGGACGGCAGCCGCGCCGGCAAGCGGCAGATACGCATCGGACGTCAGAATCCCCAGTACTACGAGGTGACAGAGGGACTCGAGGCGGGCGAGCGCGTGATCACTTCCGGATACGAGAACTATGGCGATAACGACGTATTAATATTCAAATAACAGACTAACACTATGTTCAGACAACTCAATTTCCGTTCGTTTTTCAAGTTTCTCAGCCGAAACCAGCTCTATACATTTATCAACGTACTGGGGCTGTCGTTGTCGCTGATGTTCGTGATACTGATCGCCGACTTCGTTCGCCGTCAGCTCACCGTAGACGATTTCCAGCGCAATATCGACCGCATATACATACTTGCCAATGAACAGTGGACCGGCACCGCCTACCACGTCGCCGACCGCCTGCTGGACCGCTATCCCGAGATCGACCGCATTACCGGCATATATCACTATCCCGATGCGGCAGTCGAGATCTCCAAGACGCCGATGAACGTCGATGTGCTCTACGCCGACACCACATTCTTCGACATCTTCTCATTCGAACTGGTCGAAGGCGACCCCCGTTCGGTGCTGGCTTCGCGTCAGAATGCCGTGGTGTCCGAGTCGTTCGCCCGCAGGGTGTTCGGCCAGCTCGACCCCATAGGACAGACGATCGAGGTGACGCAGGCAGATGGTGCGCAGCCGTTGGTTGTCAGCGGCGTAATGCGCGACATCGACAACTCGGTCATCAGGTACTGCGACATTCTCACCCGCTTTGAGAATGTCGGCGATCTGAATCGGTCGCTCGTCGCTCCCAACTGCCAAAATGCCGGCGATACAATGCTGTTCATTATGGCCTCGGAGAATAGCGACCTAAAGTCCAAAACCGGCGATATGGCCGAATATTTCAAGGAGTACTTCTGGCCCTATATGTATGGCGTTATCAACGAAGTGAAGCTGATACCTATGTCGGAGCTGTATTTTTCGGATGCGGAGAACGGACATGTCAACCACGGCGACCGGACCTTCGTAATGATCCTTATCTCAGTCGGCGTGCTGATATTGCTGTTCGCCGTTATAAACTATATCAACCTTACCGTGGCGCAGACCGGTTTCCGTGCCAAGGAGATGGCCACGCGCCGGCTGTTGGGTTCGTCGCGCGGCGCTCTGTTCGCCAAACTCATCCTTGAATCGCTGTTTATGGCCTTTGTCGCCTTTGCTGCCGGTATGCTGCTGGCCGTGGCTATGGAGCCTTATGCCGCCGCGCTGCTGGACTGCAGGCTCGACGTGCTGGGCGATCTCGACGGCACCGCCTGTGCCGCCTGTGTGCTGCTGGTGGTTGTACTCGGGGTGGTGTCGGGGGTTATGCCTGCGACTGTTATCTCCAATTTCCAGCCTATCGACGTGGTCCGCGGTTCGTTCCGCCGCAAGTCCAAGATGGTATACGGCAAGGTGCTTATCGCTTTCCAGAGCGTAATCACGATCGTTATGGCGGCAGGTTCGCTGACGATGATGCTTCAGCTCGATCATCTGATCAAGGCGCCGCTGGGCTACAATACGAAAAACATCATAGACGTAACGACATCGGGCACCTTCAAGAACTATTCTCAGATACAGGCTTTCCGCGACGAGCTGCTCTCGCTGCCGATGATCGAGTCCGTGGGTATGTGCATGGGCACCCCGTTCGACGGCGGCAACAACAATACGATATCCTACGGCATGGACCGTATGATCTCGTTTCAGGAGTTCCACTTCGACTCCGCCGCGATGAATATGCTCGGACTGTCGATTCGCCGCGACAACGGTGCCGACCGTTCGGCTTGGTATGTCAACGATTTTGCCCTGAATGCTTTGGGTGTGGATGAAGATGTGCCGTCGGTCAAAATGGGAACCGATTTCTCGTGGGAGTTGAAGATCGCCGGCATAGTGAACGACTTTCACGTGAGCGATATCCTGCGGGATGCCACTGCCGTTAAGGTCAGGTTCTACGATTCGTTCGAT
>CAYYUW010000180.1:0-6414 GCA_964474985.1 uncultured Alistipes sp.
GGCTGCATCTCCTTCACCACGCGCATTACTTCGTTCATCGCCATATAGGAAAAGCGCACCTCGATCCGATCGTCCACCGTGCGCTGCGTTATGGTGCTGTTTTCGATTACCGCTGCAGCCGACAGTTTGTATGCCTCGATCAGTCCTGACACGCCGAGTTTTGTGCCGCCGAAGTAGCGCACCACCACGATAAGACAGTCAGTCAGATCGTTCGACAGCAACTGCCCGAGAATCGGTTTGCCTGCCGTCGAGGATGGCTCGCCGTCGTCGTTGGCGCGGAACGCTTCGCCGTGTGCACCGAGCCGCCAAGCATAGCAGTGGTGCGTGGCGTCGTAGTATTTCTTTCGGAGGGCGTCCAACCGCTCGCGTATCTGCTCCTCGGTCGAGACGGGATATGCGAAGGCGAGAAACTTGCTACTCTTCTCCTTGAATATCGCCTCGGCTTCGGCCTCTACGGTGCGGTAAACGTCGGTCTCCATAATCCTTAACGCGCTTTGCGGAACATTCTTTTCCAGCGGATGTTCGACGGGAAACTCTTTTCGGGGTCGAGCGAAAGCCATACGAACGAAGCCTTGCCGACGATATGGTCCTCAGGTACGAAACCCCAGAATCGCGAGTCGGCTGAATTGTGCCGGTTGTCGCCCATCATAAAGTAGTAGTTCATCGCGAAGGTGTAGCTGTCGGCCGCCTTGCCGTCGATCGTTATCCGGCCGTCGGCAATCTCGAGCCTGTGTCCTTCGTACACCTCTATTATTCTGCGGTAGAGCGGCAGGTTCTCCGCCGTAAGCCTTACAGTCGCGCCCTTGCTCGGAATCCACAGCGGCCCGAACGAATCGATGCTCCAGCGGTATGCCGTGTCATTGGGGAAGTAGTCGAGGCTGGACGAGCGGTCCACGTACCGTTCTGTCGCGACGACCTTGCGCATCTTGGCCACGGAGTCTTCTTCGGCCTCGGTCAGGTGCATCGCGTAGTTCTGGCCGTTGCCCGACGCTTCGGAAATTCCCATATCGCGGAGAGTTTTTATGCTTACGGGGGCGCTGGTCTCGACGAAATTGAGATGCTGCAGCTCCGGAATCCCGACCTGCGGCTCTCCGTTGACGAACACTTGTCCGTCGACGATCAACAGCGTGTCGCCCGCCACGGCCACACAGCGCTTGATATAGTTTTCGCGCTTGTCCACCGGTCGGGTTATGACCGTGTAGTCGGCATAGAGCCGGCGGCGTCCCTCCTGTGTGCCGTACTGCTGCTGGTAGTGGCGCAGTACGTCGTAGTATGTGACGTCCTGCTTTTCGAGCAGCACGGTATCACCGGCCGGAAAATTGAAGACCACGATGTCGTTGCGGGTAATCGTCCGCAGACCCTTCAGCCGGTGGTAAGGTCTCTTGATTATCTCCGAGAACGACTTGCGCGTCTTGGAGAAAGGCATCGTATGATGCACGAACGGGAAAGACACGGGGGTGTTGGGCATTTGTGGCCCGTAAGTCACCTTGCTGACATACAGATAGTCGCCCACCCGCAGCGTTCCTTCCATCGATGATGAAGGAATGACGTACATCTGAAAGACGAACAGGTGTATGATCGAGGCTACTACCGTAGCGAACAGTATCGCGCCGACCCATTCGGCCACGAATTTATACAGGGCGCTGCGCTTCTTGAGCCGGTCGCTGTGGCGGCCGATGAAGCGGTACATAAGTTTCGATATGTACACGTCGTATATGACCGGCAGGCCCAGCAGCCACCACGGATTGCCGGTCCATACCACGAACCAAAGTATGTAGATAAAGGAGGCCAGAGAGAATTTGACCCATCGATTCGAGAGTATATGCTTGAGTTTCGTCATATTTCGATATCTTGTTTATCCGATAAGCACCTTGATGCCGGAGTGTTCGCGGAAACATTGCGGGAGCGGTGTCCGACTGTGCAAAGATACGCTTTTCGAGGGTGAAAATAAAATATTTTTTGACTGTTTTGGTTTTTTATATTATATTTGTGGATAACAAACGTAACGGTATTCTGTAAAATTATGCGATACTTTATGGAATTGCGCTATGACGGCACCGCATATTGCGGGTGGCAGCGTCAGCCGTCGGCTCCGTCGGTTCAGCAGACCGTCGAGCAAGGGCTTTCTACCCTGCTCCGCCAGTCTGTCGAGATCGTCGGTGCGGGACGTACCGATACCGGAGTACACGCGGCATACTATGTCGCCCACTTCGATACGGCCGAGCCGATAGCCGATACCGTTTCATTCTGTTACCACCTCAATGCGATCATTCCGCGCGATGTGGCCGTTATGACCGTTTCGCCGGTTGCCGACAGTGCCCACGCACGTTTCGATGCCGTGCGACGCGAGTACCGCTACTGTATGGAGTGTGTGAAGAATCCTTTTACGCGTACATCGGCGTGGCAGTATTATCTGCCGCTCGATATCGACGCGATGAATGCCGCGGCGGCGCTGCTGCTGCAGTTCGACGATTTCACCTCGTTCGCCAAGCTCAACTCCAACAATCGAAACAATATATGCCGTGTGTACGATGCGCATTGGAGTCTGACGGCGACCGGTACCGAGTTTACCATAGCGGCCGACCGCTTTCTGCGCAATATGGTCCGCGCCGTGGTCGGCACGCTCGTCGATGTCGGTATCGGCAAGCTGAGTGTCGGGGCCTTCGGCGACATAATAGCCAGCCGCGACCTGTCGCGCTCGTCCGGATCGGCACCGGCGCGGGGACTGTTTCTGTATGACGTGCAATACCCCGCCGAGGTGTTCGTGCGCCGCTGGAAAGACAAAGTTTAACCCTTAAAATATTTTAATTATGGGAACTGTTATTTATATTCTCGGTTTAGTATGTTGCATTTGGTGCATCTGGGACCTGTTTACCAACAAGCATATCGCTGCGATATGGAAAGTGCTTATTTCGATAGCTCTGCTGTGCTGCAGCTGGATAGGCCTTGCGGTTTACTATTTCTTCTTGCGCAATATGATCAAGTAAGCTTCGGGAACCCTGAGAGGTGTCCCCGAATTTGAAAATCGCCCCTGACGAGAGTTTGTACCGTCAGGGGCGAATGCGTTTGGTATGGGATGCGGGCGGAGCGCTCGCGCCTTTGCAGCGATAATCACCTTCGGTTGCTGCGATGCGGCTACGCGACAAACTGCGGCTTCTAAGAAGCCGCGCGGGCCGAAGCCTCCGCCCGCGGAGGCCCGCTCATCGCGTGCCCCCGCAGTCTTCGACCCGCAAATCATGCGGCTATGTAATTTTCAGCGAACATTTGAGACTGCTAATTGCGGTTATTTAGAACCGCGCGAGCAGCAGCCTTGGGGCGGCGGAGACTCGCTATGCTGCCCTCCGCAGGCTGCGTCTCGCACCATTGCGGCATATAATAATATAGGACTGCAAAAGCAGCCCTATAAAATACTAATACATCAGCTATTATGCGTGAATCGCCTGTCCGAAGGCGGCCTCAGCGGCCTCCATTACCGCTTCGCTCATAGTCGGGTGCGGATGGATCGTAGTAGCTATGGCTTCGGCCGTAGCGCCGAGTGCTTTGGCTATCGTAGGTTCGGCGATCATTTCGGTGACATTCATACCGACGAAATGTGCCCCTAACAGCTTTTCGGTCGCGGCGTCGAAAATCAGTTTGACGAATCCATCGCGTTCGCCCGCTGCGGCCGCTTTGCCCGATGCTGTGAACTGGAACCGTCCGACCTTGATCTCGAAGCCCTTCTCCGCGGCCTGTTTTTCGGTCAAGCCGACCGAGGCGACCTCGGGCGAGGTGTAGACGCACGAGGGAATCGTTGTGTAGTCCACCGGTCGGGGGTTGCGTCCGCAAATGGCATCCACGCAACATACTGCCTCGGCCGAAGCTACATGCGCCAGTGCCGGCGACGGCACCAAATCGCCTATGGCATATATGCCTGCGACTGAGGTGCGATAGTATTCGTCTACGGGAATCTTGTCGCGGTCGAGAGTGATGCCGACATTCTCGAGACCTATGTTTTCGGTGTTGGTCTTGATACCTACGGCTGCCAAAACCATATCTGCCGTAAGCGTCTCGGCCCCCTTCTTGCCCTCGATGTCCACCTCGCAGCTACCCTCGGCATTCACACGCGCAGCTTTCACCGTCGTGCCGGTGTAGACCGTCGTCCGCATCTTACGGAAGGCCCGCTCCATGGTCTTCGATACCTCCTCGTCTTCGAGCGGCATCATCTGAGGCAGATACTCTACTATGGTCACCTTGACGCCCAACTGGGCGAACAGGAATGCAAATTCGCTGCCTATGGCGCCCGAGCCGATCACGATCATCGATTCCGGCAGCCGGTCGAGCACCAGCGCCTCGCGCGAGGTGATGATCTTGCTGCCGTCGACCGGTATGAAAGGCATCGTACGCGGACGTGCTCCGGTAGCCAGTATGATATGATCGGCTTCGTACAGGGTGCGTTCGCCGTCGTTCGCAACCGCTATTACCCCAGCCCGTTCTATCGAACCCTGACCGCGCAGTACGTCGATTTTGTTCTTCTTCATCAGAAAGTCGATGCCCTTGCTCATCGTGTCGGCCACCGCGCGGCTGCGTGCCACGATCTTGGCTATATCGGCTCGCGACTCACCGTCGATTTCGATGCCGTATGCGGCGGCATTCCGCACGTAGTGGTATACCGCAGCGCTCTTCAGCAGCGCCTTGGTCGGGATGCAACCCCAGTTCAGACAAACGCCGCCCAAGGCATCGCGTTCGACTATCGCAGTTTTCTTGCCGGCCTGTGCCGCCCGTACCGCAGCCACGTATCCACCCGGGCCGCTACCTATTACTATAATGTCGTATTTCATCGTATATTAATTATTATTCTACAACTTTCAATGTTTCGCCGGCATCGGATGCCACGGTGCGTTTCCACTTTTCGTCATACCCGGGGAACATAGGCATAGCAGGTATTCCGCGCCCCTCGCCGTTGTCTTGGAACGAGCCGTCAGCATTCACTCGCTTTACGTTGCCGTCGATATATTTCACCAGCAGATGACGGTCAAGCTCCACCCACTCCGAGAACAACTCCTGTGCTCTCGAGACCGAGTAGTCGGTCAGCATTGCAGCCGCCTTTGCCGGACTCTTGGCGTAAACGGCTGCAGCGCGGGCGTCGATCTCCGCAAGTTCGGCTATGCGGGCGTTTTCCCACTCGTCCACCTTGCCCCGAATTTCGGGAGCGATCATATTGTAACGCAGATATGCAAAATTCGTGACGCGGTTGAAAAGCCAGAATGCCGACGTGGGCGAATACTCCATCATCGAGCCGTTATGCTCGTCGAGACACTCCGGTACGGCCGTTACGCCGCAGTATATGGGCGTAAGGCACGATGTTGCGGCATCGTCGACCCCGAACCACAGAACGCCGCCGATGGGAGCAGGCAACCAGCTGCGGGCCTGAGCCACTAACCAAAATCCTGTCTGCTGCGTCGCCGTGGCACGCTCGTTTGTATACTCCACGCCGTCCACCTCGAAAGTCATCGGACGCCAGCGGTACGGCAGTCCGTTGCCGCCGGCGCCTGCATCTACGGTCATATCCATCGGGGTGCCCTCGTAGTGGTCGCGCATCGCATCGAACAGCTGCTTGGCCGTCACCTTTTCGCGGGGCTTGACCCATAGCGGCATACGATTGTCCTTGTTGTGGCCCATGGCATAGTCGGTGTAACGGTCCATACCGTCTGCTACCGATCTGAAGAAGCTCCACACGCGAGCCTCGCAGCCGCGGAGAGCGCTGAAATCGGCGGGTGCGTATGTGTCGCAGAAACTGAACTCCTCGTCGCTGCCCTCGTACAGACCGGCTTCGCGGGCGAACGATATGACGTCGGGGGCATAGAGACAGTTTTCGGGGTCATCCTTCGGGAATGTCGAAATACGCGAGCTGTTGGCGTGGCCGCATACGTAGCCGTCGGGAACCCTTCGTGCCACCCATACGATGCCGCGGTGAATATTGTCGCCCCGCTCGTTGAGCTTGCAACCCTTGCCGATCAGATCCATAATCCATACCTCCTCGGCATCGGCTATGGTGAATGTCTCCCCCTCAGAGGCGTAGCCGTACTCGGATGTCAGATCGACTATCATATCGATAGCCTCGCGTGCCGTACGCGCCCGCTGCAGAGTTATGTATATCAACGATCCGTAGTCGATTATGCCTGTGCTGTCGACCAACTCGGGACGTCCGCCGTAGGTGGTTTCGGTGATAATAAGCGAATGCTCGTTCATATTGCCTACGGTCGAATATGTATGTGCAGCCTGCTTGATCTGACCCATATACTTGCCGCTGTCCCAGTCGTAGACGGGCATATATGTGCCGCGCGGATAACCCTTTTTCGGGGCGTTGTATTTGTACAGCGCACCATACAGCTGGTGCGAGTCGGCGGCATAGGTGACCATTACCGAGCCGTCGGC
>CAYYUW010000181.1:0-2935 GCA_964474985.1 uncultured Alistipes sp.
CCCTTGTCACCCTTGTCACCTTTGTCACCTTTGTCACCTTTTTCGCCGACAGCCCTGAACTCGGTCCTAACACCGTCCTGATACCAGTAGCCATCTTCGCCAATGGTCCAAACGATACCGTTCTTGCCGTCTTGGCCGTCCGCGCCAGCTGCGCCGGTAGCACCGGTGGCACCGGTATCACCCTTGTCACCCTTGTCGCCTTTGTCACCTTTGTCACCTTTGTCGCCCTTGTCACCTTTGGCGCCATCGGCACCATCCTTACCATTGGTAACGGTGAAAGACTTACCGTCGCTGGTGGTAACGGTAACGCCGTTGGCGGTGCTTGTAACACTGGTGATCACGGCACCACTCTTGATCGCTTTGTCAAGAGCAGCGACCTGAGAAGACAGGTTGTTAACCTGCCCCTGAAGATCGTTGATGTCGTCGTCGTAATCACTACAGCCGACACCAAATGCGAGTACCCCGAAAACGGAGAACATCGCCATCAGTTTAAGAAGCTTTTTAACCATAATTAAATAAAATAAAAGTTTTGTTTTGTTTTTGTTATTTGTTACTTATTCTCTTTGTCTCGTCAATTTGCAATTTTTCTCTGTTTCTAATATTTTTTAAGTTTCACTTGTCCGAATCACTCAAATACAGTCCAAAAATCGGCGTTCAATAACCACTATACACTACCGGAGCGGACTAATGCGGGCCGATTCCCCGAATCGTCCCTCTTTAATCCAAATCGCGGCTACAGGCCACTCTGAACCATACTTTTGCAATTCTTTGCACATCTTTTTCGCTCTTGGGAGCACCTTCTGCAGCATCTGTACACAACGCTGACGATGCAAATATAAGGATAAAAAATCACAAAACAAATATTTTGCAAAAAATCCGAATGTTTTTTTCGCCGTATTATGCCCTGAGGCTAACTCCGGCACAGATTGCGGGCGGATGCATCTCTCGGGGAGGGACCGTCACAGGTAAAACTCCGGTTCGCGGCGCGCGGAACAGCGTCGGCCCATCTTCCACCCCGCTATCCGGTAGAGCAGGCCCCGGAACCGGCGGGCCTTTCGCGGGCAGACCGCCACGCATCGTCCGCAGGCGATACACTTCGTCGTGTCGGTCTGTCGGGGAGCGGTCTCGGGGATGGCCTGCACGGGGCACTGTCGGGCACAAAGTCCGCACGCCTTGCAATGACGGTCCCCCGACGGGTGAATCGGGATCGACCCAAGCGGTTTGTAAGGCCGGTTGCCCTTCAACGGCAGCCGAATGTCGGGAATCGACTCCAAGCCGGAAAGTTTCTGCCGGACCTGCAACAGGAAATCCGCCATCTTCTTACGATCCTCGCCGTCGGGGCGTCCGGCCGCGATATTGCGGAAGATACTGTGCTCGGCGATATATGCCGCTGCGGCGAGCGTGACAAAACCGTTGGCACGGACCATATCGTCAAGCTCCAACAAGGCGTCGTCGTAGTCGCGGTTGCCGTAGACGCAGATGATGACGGCCGGTGTCCGCTCGCCCTTGAAAGCATTCAGCCCCGCGACAGCCTGCTGCGGCACGCGTCCGCCGTAGACCGGCACGCCGACTACGAGCAGGTCCGAACCCGAGAGCCGCACCGGCTGCTCCGGACTGCGGGCCGTGATGTCGACTGCGCAACAACCTGTGCCCAAGCCCTGTGCCACCTCGCCGACGATCTTTTTCGTCGAACCCGTGGCACTGAAATAAACCGAATAGATTTTCGAAATTTCCATAACCCGAATTTCAGCTTCCTTATTATAAATAAGCAATCGGCACTTTATACCCCGTCGCCGAGCGCAAAACGAAAGCGACGGACCCCGCGCATGACAAACGCGGGGCCGTCGGGGAGAGAGGGTTAGCGGTCTTTGGTCTTTTCGATTTGGCGTTTCAGGGCATCTACGGCCAGATCAACCGCCTCCTCGAAACTCCGGGCACGACGTACGGCCACAAAATCGTTTCCGGGAATCTTCAGGGTCACGGTAGCCACTTTATTGCCCTGGTCGTCGTCCTTGTCGAGTATGAGGATCACCTCTGCGCCCGTGGCGCGGTCGGCAAAGCGGTCGAGTTTGGCCATTTTGTGCTCTACGAATTCGACGAGCTTTTTGTCGGCGTCGAATTTCACGGATTGGATTTGGAGTTTCATAACGCTTTGTTTTTTAGTGTTAAACAACTATTTATCATTGTCGTCCCCGCGCGGATGGGCCGTGCGGTAGACCTTTTGCAGTCGGGCGATGCTGTTGTGGGTATAGACCTGTGTGGCCTGCAACGACGCGTGCCCCAGCAGCTCCTGGATCTCCCGCATATCGGCGCCTCCGTCCATCAGGTGAGTGGCGAACGTGTGGCGCAGTACGTGGGGGCTGCATTTCCCCTGCACGCCGCCGGCGCCCAACTCCCTTTTTACCACCCGATAGACCGTCATTCGGGAAATCCGGTCTCCTTTCTGTGATAAAAATAGTGCATTTTGGGCAGATTTGCAAATTTTTTCCGCCTCGACTACGCCGCGGTAGCGAATTATTTTCTCGCGCACGAACTCCAATACGGGCACCATGCGCTCCTTGTCGCCCTTGCCGCGCACGCGAAGCGACGAATAATCGGCCGAAAAATCCTCCACGTTGATCCCCACAAGTTCCGACAGCCGCAGTCCGCACGTGTAAAACATCAAGACAATCAACCCGTCGCGAACCGAGACAAAATCCTCGCTTTCGCTCTTTTGGTCGCAATCCCCGACGACCTCCCGCATACGCGTATCGGGGACGAACTCGGGCAGGCGGCGCGGGGTCTTCAGGGCGGGAATGGCGTGGAACAGGTCGCGGTCGAGAGCACCCGTCTCTTGCAGATAGCGGTAGAACGAACGCAGCGTGCACAACTCGCGGTTCATCGAGCGCGCGCCGATCCGCTCCGCCTCGGTGCGGTGGATGATCCACGCGCTAAT
>CAYYUW010000182.1:0-7788 GCA_964474985.1 uncultured Alistipes sp.
TCCAAAGTTTTACCGGACAGCAATAATTCGATTATCCAGGTACAAGCACTGAGGAAATAGGTAATGGCATCAAAAAAGCCCTCGGTGGTCGAGGGCTTTTACGTTGAGGGACGGTTACTCAGAAAATGACGCCAACTTTGAACTGGATGGCATTCAGATTGATGCTCACACCCGACTCTGAAATCTTTTGCACGTTATAACCGATCTGCGCTTTGAACTTGCCGGCCTTGATGCCGACCGCGGGCGTAACCAGCATGCCCGACGCTCCGTCGAATCCCTCCGTGATGCCAAATCCGCCACCGATGTCAAACGAGAAGTAGGGGCTTACCTTCTCATTGACAGGCAGATATCCTTTTAGATTGAGGTAGATGGGCAGCATGGCTTCGCTGGCACCGTCCTCGTGGTAGTAGTCTAATCCGAGGCCGATACCCGCGGAGAAATACTGGCCGATTTTGGCGCCGTGGATGGTGTGCAGGTTGGCCCGGTTGATGCCGAAATTTCCGACACCCAGCGAATAACCGAGGTCAACTTCGCCCTGGTACTTCACCGGCGTTTGTGCGAGGGCCGAGCCCAGCGACAGAACGGCCAAAGCCGTCAGCAAAAAGAAACGTTTCATCATGTGTTGGATTTTGAGTTAAACATATAGGTTTGCTTTAATGCTATCCAAGTATGGTTTTATACAAAAAACGCAAATCAAAGATATGCAAAAAAAATTGAACCGGCAACTATCCGACCTGTTTTTTATACCAATCATCCCTCCTGGCCAGCGGGAAGGCGGGGAAAAGCGGCGGTGCAGACTGCTCTTTGGGGAATATTTGCGACGCATCACCCGAAACCTCAAGGATTTTTTTCGAAAATGTTTCGTTTTCAAAAAATGTTTCGTAACTTTGCAGCCCCGAAATGGGATTAATTTTTTAATCGTTTAACACCATGAACAATTACGAAACCGTTTTCATCGTCACGCCCGTCCTCTCCGACCAGCAGGTCAACGAGGTCGCTGACAAATTCCGCGGTGTCATCACCGAGAACGGCGGTCAAATTGTGAACTCGGAGGCCTGGGGCTTGAAAAAACTCGCCTACCCGATTCAGAAAAAGACCACCGGCTTCTACTTCTTAGTAGAGTTCACCGGCGAAGGCTCGCTCATCAACACGCTCGAAACACAGTACCGCCGCGACGAGCGCATCATCCGTTTCTTAACTTTCAAGCAGGACAAGTTCGCCGTAGAGTACTCGGAGAAACGTCGTGCGAAACTTTCTAACAAACAGGAGGAGTAACCATGGCACAGGAGAACAAAGCACAATCCGAAATCCGATACCTCAATCCGGTTTCCGTCGACGTCAAGAAGAAAAAGTACTGCCGCTTCAAGAAACTCGGCATCAAGTATGTCGACTACAAGGACGGCGAGTTCCTCAAGAAGTTCCTCAACGAGCAGGGCAAACTGCTGCCCCGCCGTCTCACGGGTACTTCGCAGAAGTTCCAGAAGAAGGTCGCACAGGCCGTTAAGCGTGCCCGTCATTTGGCTATCCTGCCCTTCGTAACGGATTGTATGAAATAATTTAGAAGGAGGAGAAGACAATGCAAGTAATACTTATCAAAGACGTAGAGAAATTGGGTTACGCCAACGATATCGTGGACGTAAAGCCCGGGTATGCAAATAATTATCTGATTCCTCAGGGATTCGCTAAGGCTGCAACCGCTTCAGCGAAGAAGGTGCTCGCCGAGAACCTCAAGCAGCGCGCCCACAAGGATGCCAAGATTCTCGCCGACGCTCAGGCTCTGGCCGAGAAGCTGGCCAACCTGCCGCTGGTTATCACCGCCAAGGCTGAGGAAGGCAAGATCTTCGGCAGCGTCACCGCAGCCGATCTGGCCGAGGCTCTCGCAGCCAAAGGTGTCGAGATCGACCGCAAGATCATCACCGTGGATGCAGTGAAGGAGATCGGCGAGTACACCGCCACCGCCAAACTGCACCGCGAGGTCAAGGCTACCATCTCTTTCTCGGTAGTCGCAGCCGAATAAGCATCTTACAAGTTGGGGGGGGTGATGCAGACCCCGTCCGAAACAAAATATCGACCCTGTCGGAATCCGGCGGGGTCGATGTCATTTAAGATCCTGCCTAATTACGGGTCCCGCCTGCCCCACTGCCCGCAACTGCCAAGCCGCCGCCAAATCGCTGCAGACTCCGGCGCGGCAATGAAGAATCGTGCAGCCAATAGTCCATTTGCAGGCGTTTTTGGTCGATTGGCCGCATTTTTATAGAAAATTAAAAAATAACATTTACCTTTGCCGCTGTCGATAAGTACGGCAAACAGATGAAACGTCCGCCACATATAAAGATCGCAGCAGGCTACGAACACCTGCGCGGATTCGTGGAAACACTCCCCTCGCATCCCAAGGGGGAGAAAGTGCTGTACGACCGCCGCAACTACGTGCAGATGTTCACGATAGACGGCATACGGCTCGTCGTCAAGAAGTATGCCCGCCCCCACCTGCTCAACCGCTTCGTATATACCTGCCTGCGCAAGAGCAAGGCCGAGCGGACTATGACTATCGGCCGGAAGCTGCTCGACTGCGGCGTCAATACGCCCCTGCCGGTGGCATTCGTCGACACTTACGGCGACGACGGGCTTTACGATATCGGGTACAGCGTCACGCTGTTCGATCCTAACCCCGAGTTGCGCACGCTGTCCTCGTTCGACCGCAGCCGCCAGTTCGCCGTCGTCGAGGATTTAGCCGCATTCACCGCCCGCATGCACCGCGCTGGATTCACCCACGGCGACTTCCACGAAGGCAACATATTCTTCGCCGAGGAACACGGCCGCTACACCTTCAGCATCATCGACACCAATCGCGGCCGCTTCCACTCGCCCAAGCGGCGGCGCTGTATCAAGGATCTGATACTGTTCAGGTTCGACGAGGAGTTGATGCGGCACTACGCATACCGCTATGCAGAAATAATGGGCTGGCAGCCCCAAAGGACATTCGAAGCCATACTCCGGCGGCGCAACCTGCGCGACTTCGACAAGATGCGTTTGCGTCCGTTCATAAAGAAACTGCTCGGCATAAAGCCCAAGCGGGCCAAAGACGAGTAACGGCTCGCTACCTGCCGGCCGGACGCTTCAGCAGTCGGGCTGCAAGATACTTTCTGACAGGTTCGTCATACAGCTTCAGACTGCCATACGCCAAAACCATACAACCCGCCACGAGTGCAAGGGCGCCCCAAAAAGATTGGGTGAAGGTAAGTTGCCCGTTCTTCACCCACGCATAATACAGGTATATGAAAGGATAATGAACCATATACAGCGGGTAGGATATGTCGCCGAGGAATTTGCATACTCGGGTGGAGAAGCGGTCAGTGGTCTTGCCCGAAGCGCCGAAGAAGACGAGAGCGGGGAATACCGCTACGGCGCACACGGCATCGTACAATCCGTTCATCCACAGGTTTTCACTGCCGCCGAGACGCGGCACCGACAGCAGCACGACCAGCAGGGCTGCACAGATCCAAAATGCGCCCTTCGCCTTCACCGGACGAAAGACGCGCGACAGCAGCAGTCCGGCCGAGAAGGCGAACAGCAGCCGCAGCGAGCCGCCGAGCAGATTGTCGCCGGTCATAGAGAAGCCCACGCATATATCGCCGTAGGGTCCGAAGATCGAGAAGAGCGCCAGTCCGACTGCCGCCGCAGCGACGAGCAGGCCAAGCGCCCGCGTGGACAGCCGGCGGATAAACAGGGCGTACAGCACGTTGCCGACATACTCGAAAAGCAGCGACCAGCTGGGACCGTTCAGAGGATACATCTCGCCTACCCCGCGGATCTCGAATCCGGTCGATACCGGCACCAGCAGGGCGTTCAGCAGCGTGGAGAGTGCCAGCATCGCCACCGGCACCTTCGCCACATCCCACACCTCGCAACCCTGCGTATAGAATATCGCAGCGCCGATCAACGCTCCTAACACCACCATCGGGTGGAGGCGCACCAAACGCCGCTTGAAGAACTCCCGTACCGGCATCCGCCCCCACCTGTTATCGTAGGCATACCCTATGACGAATCCCGAGAGTATGAAAAAGAAATCGACAGCCAAATAGCCGTGGTTGATCCGCTGGTCCAAATGGTTAGTGGCGAAAGCCTCGAAAATATGGAACCACACGACGGCAACAGCCGCTACGCCACGCAGACCGTCGAGTATGTCGTAGTGGGGTTTTGTGTCAGCGAAGGCGGCCGAAGCTATTTTCTGCATTGCGATTGGGTTATTCTGCCGACCGTTTGCGCTCCACCCTGCGGGCTATGGCTATGCCGACCTCGTAAAGTCCGTACAGCGGGAAACACATAAGTATCAATGTGAATATGTCGGGCGGAGTGATTATGGCCGAAACGATCATAATGATTATGAACGAATGCCGGCGATAACGGGCCAGCACCGTTGAGGAGATCAGCGAGGCCCGCGCAAGGAAATAGGCAAGAATCGGCATCTCGAACACCAGTCCCATCATAAACGACAGCGTGGCGAAGGTCGAGATGTAGGAGGAGAGCGTAATGGTATTCACGACGCTCTCGCTGACTTGATACGTTCCCAAGAATCTGACCGACACGGGGAAAATGACAAAATAGTTCATCGCCACGCCCACGAAGAACAGGATCGTGGCGGCGGTCATAATGCGGTCCGAATTGCGCCGTTCGTGTTCGTACAGCGCCGGCCGGATAAAGCCGAAAAGCTGGTAGACCACGTAGGGCGCAGCGGCCAATAGTCCGAGCATGGCAGCGACCGTGACGTGCGTCATGAACTGAGCCGACAGCTCGGTGTTTATCAACGTTATGTCGGTCTGCGGAATGCGCATCGAGACAAGTCCGAGCGCGTCGAGCAGGCGGTTTATCCAGCGATAGGTCACGAAATCGCCCGAGGCGGGAGCCAGCACGGCATCGAAAATATACTGCTTGAGCAGGAAAAACACGACACCTATCGCCGCCGAGACGGCGATGATACGCATCAGCACCTTGCGCAACTCGTCGAGATGCTCCCAAAAGGTCATCTCGGATTGCGGTTCGGCGTCTGCCGGTGGCAGCTGTTCCGCACTCATCTCCGGCAAAGGGTTATTTCTGTGCGTCGTCCTTCTTGTCGTCGGGATCGGACTTTATATCCTTCTCGACCTCATGCATCCCCTCCTTGAAACTGCGCACGCCCTTGCCGAGGCCCTTCATAAGTTCAGGTATTTTCTTGCCGCCGAAAAGCAGCACTATGACCAGTACGATAAGTACGATTTCGGTGGTGCCGATAGCCAAATAGTGTAACATATTTGCAAACTGTATTGTATTTGTGCAAATGTACGAATAAAAATCGAATCGGCGGCACCCTTTCGGCACTTACCCGTTCGGTCCGGCGTTTTTTCCTTATATATATGGTGTTTTAAGCAAAAAAGCTTATCTTTGCAGGCAGTAACATTAACTATTTCGGAATATGAAGATTGCACTTGCCCAACTTAACTACACCGTCGGGGATATCGAGGGCAACACTTCGAAAATCATCGAAGCGATTGAGAAGGCCAAACTGCGCAACGTCGATTTGCTCGTGTTCGCCGAGCAGGCCCTAAGCGGCACGCCCGCATACGACCTGCTGAACAAGGTAACGTTTCTGGAGTTGTGCGAGGAGGCGCTGGAGCGCATAGCCGAGCATTGCAACGGATTGTCCGTCATAGTCGGGGCGCCGGTTCAGGGCAAGGACGGCGCCGTGAGCGCCGCAGTCCTGCTCGAAAAGGGCGAGATCGTTCGCCGCATAGGCAAGCGGTACATCGATTTGCGCGACGAGACCAGCTACCTGAAACCCTCACGCGGCTTCGAAACGGTCGAAATCGCCGGCCAGCAGGTGGCCATAGTGGTCGGCAATGACCTTAAGCGTCACAGCAACTACGATCATTCGATCACCACAATAGTAAACATCGCGGCCCGCCGCTATCGCAAACGTGTCCTCGAGGCACGCTACGAGGAGCTGCACCACATCGCTTTTGTCGAGGGCAAGAACCTCGTGTTCGTCAATCAGGTGGGCGGTTCCACCGACATCGTCTTCGACGGCACCTCGTCGGTTTATGACCGCACGGGCGAATTGATTACGCTGCTCGACACTTTCAGCGAAGACTTCAAGGTATGCGACCTCGGAGCCAAGAACGAGCCTATCGCCACTCCATTCTCGTACTACAAGAACCGCACGCGCAACCTCTACTCGGCAATCAAGTGCGGTCTGAAGGACTACTTCGCCAAGAATGGCTACCGCAAAGCCTGCGTGGGTCTGTCGGGCGGCATCGACTCGTCGGTGGTGCTGTCGATAGCCGTCGACACGCTCGGCGCCGAGAATGTTCGGGCGATGATGATGCCTTCGCAGTTCTCGTCGGCCAACTCGGTCGAGGACGCCGTGAAGCTGGCCGAGAATCTCGGTGTCGAATACAATGTGGTACCCATAACCGAGGCATACCGCAGCATCGTCGAATCGCTTATCCCGATAGTCGGCGGCACGCCGTTCGACGCCACGGAGGAGAACATACAGGCCCGCATCCGCACCGTAATGCTTATGGCCTTGCAGAACAAGCAGGGCTATCTGCTGCTCAACTCGTCCAACAAGAGCGAGAACGCGCTGGGCTGGTGTACGCTCTACGGCGACACCGCCGGTGCGATAAGCATCACCGGCGACGTTTACAAGAGCGAGATATATGACTTGGCCCGCTATATAAACCGCGAACGCGAAATCATACCGGTCAATATCCTCAACAAGGAGCCGTCGTCGGAACTGCATCCCGACCAGAAGGACTCCGACTTCCTGCCGCCCTACGAGGTGATAGATGCGATACTGTACCGCATGATCGAGCGCGGACAGCACCGCGAGGAAATCATCAACGCCGGTTTCGACGCCGAGGTGGTGCAGAAGATCCACTCGATGATTATGCGCAACGAAAAGAAGCGCTACCAGTTCTGCCCCACCCTGCGTCTGTCGAGCTGCACGTTCGGCTGCGACCGCATTTTACCTCTTACCAATAAATACGGCGACTGAAATCTCTGCGATGTCGAAACCCATTCAACATATAGGTCGCGTTGTCGAGGTCTCGCGACGGTCGGTCCGCGTAGAGATCATCGCCGAAAGCGCCTGCGGCAGCTGCAAAGCCCGCAGCGCCTGCGGAATGGGCGAGGAGTCGCACAAGATAGTCGATGTTCCCACCGCCGATGCTGCTTCGTATGCCGTCGGCGAACGCTGCTTGGTCTCGGTCGCCCGACAGGCGGGGCTGCGCGCCGTGCTGCTGGCCTACTGTATGCCGCTGGCGGTACTGCTGGCCACACTCATAATATGTACTGCAAGCGGTGTCGGCGAAGGTATTGCGGCTGCGGCTTCATTGGGAGCGGTAGCCGCATATTATTTGGCGATGCGCCTGCTAAGAAACAGATTGGAAACGAATATCATCTTTAAAATAAAAAAACTGTAATGGAAGATTGGGTAATGGTCCTTGTCTGGACCGTAGTAACGCTGAGTGCGTTGGGCATTCTTTCGGCCGTGGTACTGTACTTCGTGGCACAAAAGTTCAAGGTCGAAGAGGATCCGCGTATCGACGAGGTGGAGAAGATGCTGCCGGGTGCCAACTGCGGCGGCTGCGGCTTCCCGGGTTGTCGCGGTATGGCCGACGCATTGGTAAAGAAAGACGACATTTCGTCGCTGTTCTGCCCCGTGGGCGGCGCTGAGACGATGAAAAAGGCCGCCGCTTATCTGGGCAAGGCCGCTCCCGAGAAGGAACCGCAGGTAGCAGTGGTACGCTGCGG
>CAYYUW010000183.1:0-14979 GCA_964474985.1 uncultured Alistipes sp.
TGGGTATCGTAGCCGTACATCGAACCCGAAAGCGAACGGACATCCTCGCGCTCCTCGATCCAGCCGGCCATAAGGTTGATCGTCAGATCGCCCGAACGGCGCGGGTAGAAGCCGTTCTGCATAAGCTGCGCATAAGAGGCTCCGAAGTAGCTGTTCTGCATCGCCGTAGAGGTCATAACATGCGATACGCCGCGGAACTGGAGCGCGAATGCAGCCACACGGTTCTGCACCTCCTCGAGATTCAGCCCGCGGCTGTAAATAAGGTTGCGGTTAAGATACACCTGCCGGTCGACATAATCGGCCACCCAGTCGCCTTCGCCCCACTGCGCTATCATAAAGCTGTTCAGTATCACGCAGAACTGCCGCGGATTGAAGCGTTCGCGGGGAGCGTCGCCGATGTCGAACGAGTCGCTCGACCCGTGGTCCGACGACAGTACCACCAGCACCTGCTCGGGGCTTTCAGCCTGAGCGTAGACGAATGTGAGGAAATCGGCCAGATCGGCATCCAACCGGTAGAACATATCCTCCACCTCCATCGATTCGGGTCCGTACAGCTCGCCGATATACCTCGGGGCATCGAGGCAGATGTTGAGCACGTCGGTAACCTCGTCGGCTCCAAGCCGTTCATTGACCATCGCATGGCGGGCGAACTCGAACACTATCGTATTTCCGGCAGGCGTGGAGAGTATCTTGTCGTATTCGCGCGAAACGGTCGGACGGGTGAAAATGCGCGACAGGAAACCCCGTTTGCGCGAGCCGGTCTCGACCGCATTCACAGGCTCGAGCCGCGAATAGCGGCGGTTGACATATACGTTCTTGTCCCTAAGCAGCGTCCAGTGGTAATTGAGGAAAGATGCGTTGTAGCGCTCCTCGTTGTAATTCGACACCCACCCGGGCAGCATAGGCGCATAGGCGGTCGAAGTGGCCCAGCAGCAGCGCGAGTCGTCGATCCAGTAGACATCGGAGTGCTGGCCGCCCATAACCACCGCCGATGCGGGGTCGCAGGCTATGGTCACCACCCTGCTCTCGGGCGAATAGTCGAGCAGCGCATCGGCGAATGTCGGGACCGTAAGATTGGCATTCGAGTAACAGCCGCGGCCGTCGTCGCAGTCAAGTCCGCGGACCGAAGCATCGTCGACAAGCGAAATCTTGCGGCCAGTGGTATAGTCGATCCAGTAGTCGCCGGCCACACCGTGTATCGAAGGGTTCGAACCGGTGGTCAGCGTGGCCAGCGAAGCGGCCGAAGTGGTGAGCATATAGTTGTAATAACTCTCGTCGTAAACGGTCCCCTCGCGTTCGAAACGGCGGAAACCGTCTTCGCCGAAGCCGCCGGCGAATCGTGTCAGAAAATCGTAACGCATCTGACTTACAACGATATTTACTATCAGACGCGGGGGTTCGGATTCGTGCTGGGCACCTGAAGCGAACGAGCAAAACGGCATAAGAGCCGATACTAAAACGAGCAGAAATTTCATTTTTCCGGTTTTGAGCCGTAAAGATAGTAAATTAGTCCGAGTTCGATATAAAGATTGCCGATTAAATTTAGACCGCGTATCAACCGCGCCCGCCGGCGGCGAAGTCGCCGCGCCACGCATCCCAGTTCACCTGAGGATATACTGCGGCCAGCCGGTCGAGCCTCTCGAGCATACTTCGGCAGAAGCGGCGGTACTCTTCGGAGTCGGGATCCGAGGGACGGTGGCGGGCAGCCGTCGATATGCGCTCCGCCTCGAATGCCGGCTGACGGGCCGAATGCGCCAGCGCCCACTCTGCCCACTGCTGCCAAATATACTCCACGGCAACCGGCGACGGGTGGACCATATCGCTGTCATAGAAGCGATAGTCGCGCAGATCGTCGCACAGGATTTCGTATGCCGGAAAATAGCTGACTGCCGGATAGCGCTCGGCCAATCGGGCCGCCGCCACACGCAGCGTGGCTTTGCTCAGGAAATTTCCGTCAAGCCCGTCACCCACGTGGCGCACAGGACTGACTGTAAGCACTACACGCTTGCCGGCCATAGTGCTCTCGACAGACTGCGACAGAACGTCGACAATCTGCCCGACACTAAGCAGTTCGCGCCGGAACATCGACTGCGGCATCTTGTGGCAGTTGGCGGCGACGCGGCCGTCGGCAAGGCGGTAGACCCAAGCTGTGCCGAGCGTCAGCACGACATAGTCAGCATTCTGCAGCGCCTCGGCGCCCGTATCGATAGCACGATTCATCCCCACGACAGCCTGCTCGGCGCTGCGGGAAGCGAAATCGCCGTGGAAGTCGAACGAGAACCAGCGACCGTCTTCTTCAGTAAGATCGGACTCGGCATAGTGCTCGCCCGAGGCCAAACGCCTCAGTACAGAGCAGATCGAAGCCGGGTTGAACATTATGCCGAACGGATTCTGCGCCACGCGGAAACCGGCGCGCCGCATACGGTCGCAGATATGTTCCGAGAAGCACGACCCGATCATAAGTCCGCGCTGCGAATGGTCGAGATCAAGGCCCGAAGGCCGAAGGGATATGGTTGTACGAAACTGCATAGGCTGCGTATTATTATGCTGCAAATGTATCGAAAAAATCCCGAAATCCGACTTTGGTCGGCCGGCTTGGGAGCATCAAAACATCCGAAAAATTTGTTTTTACTTCCGATTTTTTATATATTTGTATCAAAAGAAGTTGCCCAAGTCGGTCAAAGTGTCGCTGGTTCAGTTCGATATGCGTCGAATCGTCTGAAACGAACATCGCCGCAACCGAAAGAGTCATTGCCGACACTCCCCGAGCGACCCCTGCATACTGTCGGAAACATTCGCCGCAGGATTGGTTCCCGAAAGGAAATATGCCTAAATGATGCGGCGGGCAGTCCGCTGTCAACGGAACAGCGGGACAGCGGCTCCGCAACCGGCACGGCCTTGTTAGGCCGGCGGCTTCGAACTAAAAGATTTGAATTATGACTGCTGAAATAGCTGCATTGTTGATCGTTTCTGGAATCATCGTTGGATTCGTCAATACGCTGGCCGGCGGCGGCGCCATAATGTCTATGACGGTATTTATGGCGCTCGGACTGCCGATCAATGTGGCCAACGGCACCAACCGCATAGCCGTAGTGCTGCAGAACCTGACATCATCGGCTGTATTCCTCCGCAAGCGGCTGTTGGACGTTCGCAACGGACTGAAACTCTCCATACCCTCGATCATCGGCAACATCGCCGGCTCGCTCGTAGCCACACATATCGACGAAAGCGTCTTCCGCTGGTGCATGAGCATCGTGCTCTTCGCCATACTCGGATATATGATCTTCGTCCGCACGCGCTACCACGGCGGCCACGGCCTGCAGATCAAATGGTGGCACTACCTTTGGTTCCTGCTTATCGGCTTCTACGGAGGCTATGTGTACATAGGTCTCGGGTACCTCATTCTGGCTATCACGCTCACAACGATGCGGTTGGATATAATAACCGCCAACGTCATAAAGGGTTTCGTGATCTTCGTGTCGACCCCCTTCTCACTCGTAATATTTATGATAAACGGGCAGGTGGCATTCGGATACGGACTGCTGCACGCACTGGGCAATGTGCTCGGAACAATCGTGGCGTCGCACTACGGAATCAAGTGGGGCGCCGGATTCCTGCGCTACTTTATGATCGGTGTAGTAATAGTAAGCATCGCCGACCTGTTCGGCTGGATATCGCTGCACAATGCCGTGCTGACGATTATCGGGCATTGATCTTGTCCGTCCCAAATAAATGTATTACCTTTGGACGACAAACTTAAATCATAATGCGTCTGACTTTTTTGGGTACTGGCACGTCGCAAGGCGTACCGACGATAGGATGCCGCTGCGAGGTATGCTGCTCCGATGACCCGCGCGACCGCCGGCTGCGCACCTCTGCCATGGTCGAGTGCAGCGGCAAGCGAATAATCATCGACGCCGGTCCCGACTTCCGTTACCAGATGCTGCGCGCAGGCGTCAGGCATATCGACGGCATTCTGCTCACCCACCAGCACAAGGACCACACGGGCGGAATCGACGATGTGCGGGCATTCAACTTCGTGGACTACCCTCCTGTCATTCACGTTGTAGACATATACGCCACAGAGTGCACAGCCGCCTGTGTGCGCAAGGATTTCGACTATGCCTTCGAGCACAACAAATACCGCGGCGTGCCGGAGATAGTCCTGCATACGATAGACCCCGACGTTCCGTTCAAGGTCGCCGGCGTCGAAATAGTACCCGTTCGCGGGCACCACTCGGACCGCTTCGAGGTCACCGGCTACCGCATCGGAGCGCTGGCCTATCTCACTGACTTCAAGACAATAGAGCCGGCCGAGGAGTCCAAACTGTACGGCGTCGACACGTTGGTGGTAAATGCCCTCAGGTGGACGCCGCACACCTCGCACTTCACCGTCGGGGAGGCATTGGAGTTAATCTCGCGCGTACGGCCGCGTGTTACCTACCTCACGCATATGTCGCACGATATAGGTTTGCACCGCACGCTCAGCGACAGGCTGCCAGAGGGGGTGCATTTCGCATACGACACGCTAAGCATCGAAATAAACGAATAAAAGATATAACGATATGGATTTCAAGAACAAAACCGTTGTCATAACGGGAGCTTCATCTGGAATAGGACTGGCTATGGCACGCGAATTTGCCGCCGCCGGAGCCAACGTAGTACTCGGAGCGCGCAGTGAGGACAAGCTGTCGGTAATTGTTGACCAAATACGCCTTGGCGGCGGATCGGCCGTTTACGAAACCGCTGACGTCACCTCCGAGGAGGACTGCCGCCGCCTTATGGAGCGGGCCGTATCGGCATTCGGCGGCATCGACATTCTGATCTGCAATGCCGGCCTGTCGATGCGCGCGCTGTTCGATGATGTCAAGCTCAACGTACTGCACCGGTTGATGGACGTGAACTTTTGGGGCACCGTTAACTGCTGCAAGTATGCGCTGCCGTATCTGCAGCGCTCACGCGGTTCGATCGTGGGAATATCGTCCGTTGCCGGCCTGCACGGCCTGCCCGGGCGAACAGGATACTCGGCATCGAAATACGCTATGACCGGATTCCTCGAAACACTGCGCATCGAAAATCTCAAGAAAGGGTTGCACGTAATGGTCGCCTGCCCGGGATTCACCGCCTCGAACGTGCGTTTCGCCGCACTTACCGCCGACGGCTCGTCGCAGGGCGAAACCCCGCGCAACGAGGAGAAGATGATGACACCCGAACAGGTGGCACATATAGTAATGCACGGCATCAAGCGCCGCAAGCGGCTGTGCCTTATGGAGTACGAAGGCCGGCTCACGCACTTCTTTAAGAAATTCGCACCCTCGCTGCTCGACCGGCTGTTCTATATGGTGATGTCCCGCGAACCGGATTCGCCGCTGAAATAGCCTTGACGGTCACATATTGCAGCTTCTTTTGAAGCAGCGCGAGCCGCAGTCTCCGGCTGGCAGAGGCTCACAACTCAGCTGCAGACCTTGGCACTCCCTCACTTATATATAAAAAAAGTCCGCAGACTGTCCAAACGGGCAATCTGCGGATTTGAATATTTGTCAGTCGAGTATTAGAACTCGGCTTCGACAGCCTTGAACAGATCGACATCGCTGCTGTCCGAGTTGGCGATATATTCGGCTGCGGCGGCGACATTGGCCTCGGCCAGCTTGGCGTAGACGCGGGCTGAGTTGCAATATTCGTCAACCTCGGTAGCCTGACGCACGAGCAGGTAGGTCAGGATGATATGACCGGCCATCTCAACCAAACGGCGAGCGTGGAAATCCTTGTATCCGGCAACCTCCTTGTCTATTGCCGACACCTTCTCCACAGCCTTCTCGAACTTCTCGCGCATAGCCACCAACTTGGCGCATACCTCGCTCAGGTCGCTGCGGTATTCGCCAGCCTCGTACACCTTGATCTGCTCCAAATAAGTGCCCTTGGTCACGTGGTTGATAGCGGCAACAACCTGCAGCTGCGAAGTACCCTCGTAAATGTTGGTGATGCGGGCGTCACGATAGAGACGCTCCACGGGATAATCCTTCATAAAGCCCGAACCGCCATGGATCTGAATGGCATCGTAAGCCAGCTGGTTGCAATACTCCGACGAGAAGAGCTTCAGCATCGGGGTGAAGCCGTCGGCCAGCTTGTTGTAGAACTTCATCTCGGCGCGCTCCTCAGGCGTCAGCGAACGCTCGTGGCTGATGTGGGTGTACTGCTTGTAGATCTCGACGAAACGCGTGGTCTCGTAGAGCATCGCGCGGGCACCCTGCAGCTTGGCCTTCATATTGCTAAGCATCTCCGACACAGCGGCGAAGCGGATGATCGGCTTGCCGAACTGCTCGCGCTCGTGTGCATATTTCAGCGCCTCGCGGTATGCAGCCTCGCACAGACCGGTGCTCTGAGCACCGATACCCAAACGGGCAGCGTTCATAAGGCTCATAACATACTTGATAAGGCCCATCTTGCGATCGCCGACAAGCTGTGCGGGAGCATTGGTAAATACCAGTTCGCAGGTAGGCGACCCCTTGATACCCAATTTGTTCTCGATACGGCGAACCTTGACGCCGCCGTCGCGCTTGTCATAAACCAGCATCGACAGACCGCGTGCGTCGGAGGTTCCCTCCTCGGTGCGCGCCAGCACGAGCGAGATGTCACCGTCGCCGTTGGTGATGAAACGCTTCACACCGTTGAGCAGCCACGTCTGCTTCTCCTCGCTCCACGTAGCCTTGAGCATCACGGCACCCAAGTCGCTGCCGGCATCCGGCTCGGTCAGGTCCATAGCACAGGTGGCGCCCTTCGACACCAGCGGCAGGAACTTCTGCTTAATCTGCTCGTCGGCAAATTCGTTCAGCGTCTCGGCGCAGTCCTGCAAGCCCCAAATATTCTCGAAACCGGCATCGGCGCGGGCAACCATCTCGTTGGCCATAACGAAGCATACCAGCGGGAAATTCAGGCCCTCGTACTTGCGGGGCAGAGTCAGACCGCCCAAACCTGCATCGGTGATGGCCTTGAGGTTGCGCGAGGTGCCCTCGGCGTATACCACGTGGTCGTTCACCACCTTGGGTCCTTCATGATCGACGTCCTCGGCGTTGGGAGCGATGACGTCGCCGCAAACCTCGCCGGCGATCTCCATCACGCGGCGGTAAGAGTCCATAGCGTCCTCGAAGTCGCGAGGAGCGTAGTCGTAAACATCCTTGTCGGCGAAATTACGCTCTTTCAGTTCCACGATCTTGCGCATCAGCGGATGCGAAAGGTGGTACTGCAAATCTTTGTTATCTAAGAAAAAGTTAGCCATTATTTCGAATTCTGTTTGTAATATTTAATCATCTTGGGGATTACGTCGTTGACGTCGCCTACGATGGCATAGTCGGCGATCTTGTTGATCGGGGCGTCAGGATCGGTATTGATCGAGATCACCATAGATGACTGGTCCATACCGGCAGTATGCTGTATCTGACCCGAGATTCCGCAAGCGATATAGAGCTTGGGTCGAACGGTAACGCCCGTCTGGCCGACCTGACGCGCGTGATCGGTGAATCCGGCATCGACGGCGGCGCGGCTGGCGCCTACCTCGGCACCCAAAACATCGGCCAGCTGGTGAACCAGTGCGAAATTCTCCTTCGAGCCCATACCGTAGCCGCCGGCCACGATTACGCTTGCACCCTTGATGTTGATCTTGCGCTCCTCGATCTGACGCTCGACGATCTTGACAGCCAAATCGGTATCCTTGACGAACTTCTTCCAGTCCACAGGTCTCACCTCAGCAGCACCGGCCACAGGGGCGTACTCCTTCTTCATCACGCCCTCGCGCACAGTAGCCATTTGGGGACGGTGGTCGGGGTTGATGATCGTGGCGATGATGTTACCGCCGAATGCGGGACGGATCTGGTAGAGCAGATCGGTGTACTCCTTGCCGCTCTTGGGATCCTTGTGGTCGCCGATTACCAGACTGGTACAGTCGGCAGTAAGACCGCTGTGCAGGGTCGACGATACGCGCGGACCCAAGTCGCGGCCTACGGGCGTAGCGCCGAAAAGCACGATCTGCGGCTTCTCCTCCTCGATCAGGCCGCACATAACGGCGCAGTGAGGCAGCGTGCGGTAGGGAGCCAGTTCACTGCCGTCGGCCACCCATACGGTGTCGGCACCGTACTTGGCCAGCTCCTTTTCGATACCGGCGAGCTTCTCGCCGATTGCTACGGCTTCGAGTTTGCAGCCGAGCGTCGAGGCCAGTTCGCGACCCTTGGTCAGCAGTTCGAGGCTCACGTCGGCAATCGCGCCGTTCTCTATTTCGCAATATACAAATATGTTGTTCATACTTTACTTCTCCTTTTCCGTTATCCGAGCGTATGACTCGCAATGAGTTCGACCATCAGTTCATTGATATCCTTGTCGTCGCCGCTCAGACGCTTCGACTCCTTGGCCTGAAATACCACGTTTTCGATCTTCTTGACCTTCGTGGGCGAACCTACTAAACCTAACTGTGCGGGATCGGGATCGACATCCGCAGCACCCCACTCCACTATGTTCAAGTAATCCTTCGAAGCGACGATGTTCGAGTAGTCGCTGTCGCCGGCGGCTGCGATTTCGCTCGAAGTCTTGGCGTACTTGTACTTCATCACGCGCTTGGCGTTCTTGGGGCGGCACTCGGGAGCCGAACCGTTGACGGTCATAACCATCGGCAGCGGCGAAGTAACCACTTCGGTACCATGCTCAAGACGGCGCTTGATAGTGATCTTCTCGTCGTCAATGCCGAGAATCTGCTCGACGTATGTCACCTGCGGCAGCGAGAGCTTCTCGGCCACCTGCGGACCCACCTGCGCCGTATCGCCGTCGATAGCCTGACGGCCTGCGATGATGATGTCGGGAGAGATCTTCTTCAGTGCGCACGAAAGGGCGTACGAGGTAGCCAGCGTATCGGATCCGGCGAACTCGCGGCCCGAAAGCAGATAACCTCCGTCAGCACCGCGGAACATAGCGTCGCGAATGATGTCGGCAGCACGCTGCGGGCCCATAGTCAGCACGTGTACGGTGCTGCCCTCACACTGATCCTTGAGATAGAGTGCCTGCTCCAGCGCATTGAGATCCTCGGGGTTGAAGATCGCCGGCAATGCGGCACGGTTGACCGTACCCTCAGCCGTCATAGCGTCCTTGCCGACATTGCGGGTATCGGGGACCTGCTTGGCAAGCACAACGATTTTTAACTGTTTTTTCATCGATTATCTAATTATATAAAATATTGTCATAAAAAATGGACAGGCTCTCGATCGGAGAGTCTGTCGCAATCTTATTGCAGCGTTCCCGCTTCGGCCTGCTGCACCATCGCCTCGTTGGCGGAAATGAACACCTCTACGCGGCGGTTGGCTGCCCGTCCCTCGGCCGTATCGTTCGAAGCCACAGGTTCGGTGTAGGCCTTGCCTTCTACCTTTATTATACGCTTGGCATCGACACCCTTTGTCTGCAGGTAGTTCTGCACCGACTGGGCGCGCTGCAGCGAAAGACGCTGGTTAATGTCGAGCGAACCCGTCGAATCGGTATGGCCGAAAATGGTCACATCGGTATCGGGATTCTGCAGCAGGCTGATCGCGAACTTGTCCAAAGCGGCTTTCGAGGTCGAAGTCAGATCACTCTTGTTGGTGGCGAAGAGAATGCCGCTGTCGAACGTGACCTTGATAGCCTCCAAACCGTTGTTGTCGGTTACGGTCTCCACCTGCACATCCTCGATCTTGGCCAGCTCCTCCTTCTGTTTGTCCATCTTGCGGCCGATCAGAGCGCCTGCGGTAGCACCCACAGCCACGCCTATTCCGGCGCCGATAGCTGCACCCTTGCCGCCTCCGGCCAGTGCTCCGATACCAGCACCCACAGCGCCTCCGCCGGCACCGCCGATAGCTCCGCCCTTCAGGGCTGCACAGCTGCTCATAACAATCGCAGCAGCCAGCGATATACATAAAACAGATAACTTTTTCATATTTACAACTTCTTGGCGAACGGCTCGGCGTCCGCAGTTCAACAATTAACGTACAATGGTCTCGTCACGGTCGGGACCCACAGAGATGATCCGCACGGGCACGCCGGTCTGCTCCTCGATGAATTCGACATAGCGTTTCAGCTCGGGCGGGAAGTCCTCATAGCGGCGCACCTTGCTGATATCGCACTTCCAGCCGTCGAACTCACGGTAGATCGGACGGATCTCGCCGTCGATCGAAAACGGGAAACGGTCGACACGCTGTCCGTCGATCTCGTAAGCCACGGCCACCTTGATCTTGTCGAAGGAGTTCATCACGTCGGCCTTCATCATAATGAGCGCCGTAGCTCCGTCGATCATAATCGAATACTTCAGCGCAACCAAATCGAGCCAGCCGCAGCGGCGTTCGCGGCCCGTCACGGCGCCATATTCGTGTCCTATGTCGCGCAACTTGCGGCCGGTCTCGTCGAACAGCTCCGTGGGGAACGGTCCGCCGCCCACACGGGTGCAGTAGGCCTTGAATATGCCGTAAACCTCACCTATGCGGTTGGGAGCCACGCCTAATCCGGTGCAGGCGCCAGCGCAGACGGTGTTCGACGAGGTGACGAAAGGATACGAACCGAAATCGACATCGAGCAGCGTACCCTGAGCGCCTTCGGCCAAAATGCTCTTGCCCGAAGCCAAAAACTCGTTCACGGTATGTTCGCTGTCGATGATGTTGAAACGCTTGAGATATTCGATACCCTCGAACCAGCGCTGCTCAAGCTCGGCGATGTCGTACTTGTAGTCGAGCGAGCGGAGGATAGCCTCGTGGCGGGCCTTGGCCTTGTCGTAGATCGTGCGGAAATCGCGGAAAATGTCGCCCACGCGCACGCCATTGCGGCTGACCTTGTCGGTATAGGCGGGACCTATGCCCTTGCCGGTGGTGCCGATCTTGGCACTGCCCTTGGCGGCTTCGTAAGCGGCATCGAGACAACGGTGCGTCGGCAGAATCAGATGCGCCTTTTTAGATATGTAGAGCTGCTTGGTCAGATCGTGACCGCTGGCGGCCAGCGCTTCGGCCTCCTCGCGGAACAGGATCGGGTCGAGAACGACGCCGTTGCCTATCACATTGATCTTGCCTCCCTGAAAGATACCCGAAGGTATCGAGCGAAGAATATACTTCTGACCTTCGAATTCCAACGTATGTCCTGCGTTCGGACCGCCCTGAAAGCGAGCGACAACCTCGTAGTTGGGAGTCAGGACATCGACCACTTTGCCTTTGCCCTCGTCGCCCCATTGCAGACCGAGCACAACATCAACTTTTTTCATTTGGTATGCCTTAATAAATTATTAATCCGCAAAACAAATTGCTGTCAAAGTTAAGGGTTTTTACACAAACGCCCAAAATTTTCACGCATTTTTGCAGCACAGCCGGAGCATCACGGGACTTTTCGGACAATTATATACGGTAATGCCCCCTGCTTCCGCACTCCGGCCGACAGGCGTTCAAGGGCCTTCGGGCCACACTTTATTCCGGCAATAATGCAAAATAATATGCTTTACAAAAAAATTCACTATCTTTACCCCCGAAAAAAGTATCACTGTACAGGAATGCGCAAATTCGTCATAGGACTCGCTGCAATATTGTCGATCGTGCTCGGCGGCGCGGCCGACGCCCAATACAACAAAGAGTACTTCTTTTGGGTGGGGCGCCGGTTCCTTATGGACAACAATTACGCCGAAGCCATAAAGACCCTGAACATTCTGCTGCGCGTCGACGAAAACGCCTACGAGGCTTACTTTCTGCGCGGAATAGCCAAATACAACCTCGACGACCTGCTGGGTGCCGAACAGGATTTCACCTACGCCATTGAGAAGAATCCGGTATTCACCACGGCATACACCTATCGGGCCATAACGCGTTCGCGGTTGGGTAATTACGACGATGCGCTAAACGACTTCCAAGAGGCTATCGACCTGCGGCCCGACCTGCCGAATCCCTATTACAGCCGAGGCGTGACGCGGCTGCTCAACCAGCAGTTCAAGGAGGCGATCGAGGATTTCAATATGTTCATCCGCCACGACAGCAAGGTCGCCGACGCCTATATCAACCGCGGCACCAGCTACCTATATCTTAAAGATACCACTGCGGCATACGACAACTACAATCTGGCCATACGCACCAACCGCGAGAACCCCGACGGATACAACCGGCGCGGAGTGCTGCTCATGGCGCAGAAAAAGTATGACGAGGCGCTCGCCGACTTCAACAAGGCCGTCGAGTGCGACTCGAGCTATCTGCTCTCCTACTTCAACCGCGCCATAGTACACTCGCATCTGAACCGGCCCGTGGAGTCGCTCGCCGATTTCGACCGCACCATAGAACTCGACTCGACAAACTCGTTAGCATACTTCAACCGAGCCATAGTCCGCTCGCAGATCGGCGACCTGAACCGCGCATTGGAGGATTACGACAAAGTGGCGTACTACACCCCCGACAACGTATTGGTCTACTACAACCGTGCGCTGCTGCAATCACATCTGGGCGATCTGCAGGCCGCACTGCGCGACTTCGACAAGGCCATACAGCTCTACCCCGACTTCGCCAACGCATACATAAACCGCAGCCACATACGCTTTATGCTGCGCGACACCAAGGGCGCCAAGCAGGACCGGCAGACCGCCGACCGCAAGATCGCCGAATACCGCTCGAAGCTCAAGGACAGCGTGTCGTACTCGATATACTCCGACACCACGCACCGCTTCGACCAGCTGCTGTCGTTCGACACCAAGTTAGCCGGCAGCGATTTCGAACGCATCTCCACAAGAACCTCGGGCGAGAATCTGGCCCTGATGCCGCTGTTCAAGTTCACGCTGACCGATGCCGACACCGTGCAGACGATCGACCCGAAGCGCTACTATCTGCAGCGTGTCGAGGACTTCACCGCTCAGATCGGCAATCCATATCTGAAGCTGTCGCGCGCCGAGAGTCACATACCGACCGATTCGTTAGTAGCGCTTGACAGCCGGCTCGCCGACCGCATACACGGCTCTCCGGATTCGTGGCAGGCGCTATTTCTGAGAGGCATAACCCAGTCGCTCATAAAGCAGTACACCAATTCGGTCGCGACCTACTCGGCAGCCATAGAGATGGCGCCGTCGAATCCGTTCCTCTATCTGAACCGTTCGACAACGCAGGCCGAAATGATCGATTTCATATCCTCGATCGACAACTCGTACCAGCGCATCGCTATCGACTCCGACCCCGTGAACCGTCTGCACAACAACTCCTCACGCACGTACAACTACGACGAGGCCATAGCCGACCTGAACAAGGCCATAAAGCTGTTCCCGCAGTTCGCCTACGCATACTACAATCGGGGCAACCTTATGGCACTCTCCGGCAAACTGCCCGAGGCGATGGAGGACTACACCAAAGCCATAGAGCTGTGGCCCAACTTCGCCGAAGCGTACTACAACCGCGGATTGGTACAGATATATATGAAAGATACGCGCAAAGGGTGTCTCGACCTGAGCAAGGCCGGCGAACTCGGCATCGCCGGCGCCTATACCCTGCTCCACCGATACTCGCGCGCCGACTGACAAAAACAACAACTCAAACAACGAACAAATGGTAAAGGCAATTCAAAAAAAACTGAGTGAATCGGGAACAGCCCGCTGGACAGTCCTCGCGCTGGTGTCATTCACGATGATGTGCGGATACTTCATATCCGACATTATGTCACCGCTCAAAACGCTGCTCGAAAAGGAGATAGCCGACGGCGGCTTAGGCTGGACATCGATGGACTTCGGAGTGTTCAACTTCTCCTACGGCTGGTTCACCGTATTCCTCTTTATGCTAATCATAGGCGGCATCATTCTCGACAAGTGGGGAACCAAATTCACCGGCGTAATGTCCGTCGTGCTGATGCTCACCGGCGTGGCGATCAAATACTTCGTCATCGAATACACGGTGCACAATCCCGACTTCGCCGAGCAGACTGTATCGTGGCTGGGAGGAATACACTCGTCGCTGCTATACATATCGCTCGGATACGCCACATTCTGCCTCGGCTCTGAAATCTGTGGAATCACCATAACCCGCATCATCGCACGCTGGTTCGCCGGCCGCGAGCTGGCGCTGGCATTGGGCCTTCAGGTGGCAACCGCACGTCTGGGCACCGCTGCGGCATTCGTGCTCTGCCCGATGCTGCCCGAGTGGTTCGACTTCCAGATATCGGCTCCGGTGATGGTCGGTCTGGCGATTATGTGCATCGGACTGGTCACCTTCCTCGTATTCTGCGTAATGGATGCCCGTTTGGACCGCGAGGAAAGCGAAAGCAACATCGAACCCGAAGAACCGTTCCGCATTCGCGACATAGTGAGCATCATCAAAATCCCCGCATTTTGGTATATCGCTATCCTCTGCCTTGTATTCTACTCGGCCGTGTTCCCCTTCCTTAAGAACGCCACCGACTTTATGTTCAACAAATACCCTATCGAATACCAGTACGCCTCGTGGATTCCGGCTATGCTTCCCTTCGGAACGATTCTGCTGACACCCATATTCGGCCGCATATACGACAAGGTCGGCCGCGGCGCCACGTTGATGATAATAGGCTCGGTGCTGCTGTTCTGCGTACATCTGGTATTCTCGGCGCCGCAAATCACCAGCGTTGCGGTGGCTGTAGCTATGATGATCGTGCTCGGCATCGCATTCTCGCTCGTGCCGTCGGCTATGTGGCCCTCGGTGACCAAGATAATCGAACCGAAAAAGCTCGGCTCGGCTTACGCCCTCATCTTCTGGCTGCAGAATGTCGGCCTGATGGGTGTGCCTCTGCTTATCAACTGGATACTCAACAAATACTGCATCGTCGGCACTCAGCTGCTCGACGGCGCAACAATAAACAAGTACGACTACACAACCCCGATGATTATTTTCTCCTGCCTGTCGTTTATGGCCATAATCTTCGCAATTCTGCTCAAACGCGAAGACCGCCGCAAAGGATACGGCATCGAAAACAGAAAATAATACCGCTTCGGGGAGAGTGCGG
>CAYYUW010000184.1:0-14948 GCA_964474985.1 uncultured Alistipes sp.
GATGCCCAACGGACAGGTTGCCGCGGATCGCAATCTTGGCGCCGCATCCGCCGTCGAGGAGGGTCTTTTCTACCAGTGGGGGCGCAAGGATCCCCTATACCTGAAGCCTGCAACGGGAGAGTGCGGCAAGTTTGCCGAGGCATTCTCATCGCCCAAAATATTCTTCACCGACTGGAGCCGTGTCGCTGCCGATAATCTGTGGGGAACTGCAAGTGTCAAGAGTCTCTACGACCCGTGTCCTGCGGGGTGGCACGTTGCCCCAAAGGCATTCTACACGGCCCTGTACCCTATCTACGATGCCGATACGGATTGCGCTGTGAGCGGGTCCCTGAGGCTCCCGTTAACGGGCTACCTCACATCGTCGGGCAGCTACGATCATATCGGCAACTACGGCTACTACTGGACAAGCGCCGCCGGACGGTCGAACATCTACGGCACAGCGTTTCAGCTGTTCTACAAGTTCGAAGAAAAGATAATCGAAGCAAAGACGATCAACTACAGCAAAACATACGGCCTGCCAGTCAGATGCGTATGTCTTTGATCATCACCCTTAAATGCAAAAATCGGGGCGCACCTAACGGCAGGCACGTCCCGATTGTATTTTCAGAAGGCAGCGTCACTGCCCGATGTTGGAGACAAGCCGCTGCATATTGGTTATGAAGTCGGAGGGCGATGCGGCGCCGACGAGTTTGCCGACCAAATTGCCCTCGGCATCGAGAATCAGACACACAGGAATACTGCGCACACCGAACTTGCGCGCAATCATCGCACCTTCGGCCTTGTCGACATCGTAGCGGACCGACACGAATCTCGGGTTGACATACTCGCCGACCTTGTCCTGAGCCAATGTCTTCTCCATAGCCCGACAAGGTCCGCACCACGTAGCGAACAGCTCGACGAACAGCAGTTTGTCGGCTGCCGACGCCTCGGAAAGCATAGTTTCGAGATTGCCGCTGCCGAATTCGACGCCCTCGGCGCGCACCGTGCCCGAGGCCGCTGCGAGTGCGAAAACTACGCACATAATATAAAACGCTCTTTTCATATACCTATATTTATTATCATCAGTTATACCGGCAAATCGAATGCCGAATGCCGCGGACTCACCTGTCCACGCCCAAAGTGGACAACAGGCCGCAGGCCGCTTTTATGTCTTCACCGCGCGACCGGCGTATGGTGGTGGTTATACCCTTGCGAGTCAGCGCATCGCGGAACGCCTCCATCGCCTTTGTGTCGGGGCTGAAGTACGGCGAATCGGGAATACGGTGGAACCGTATGAGGTTAATGCGGCACGGTATGCCGTTCAGCAGCCGCGCCAAGGCAGCCACGTGCGCCGGCGAATCGTTCAATCCGCTCATCACGATATACTCGAAGCTCACCCTCCGCTGGTGCGTAAAGTCGTATGTCCTAAGCAGTTTCACTACTTCAGATATCGGCCAAGCGCGTTCGACAGGCATAATTTCAGCCCTCTCCTCGGCGAACGGATTGTGCAGGCTGACAGCCAGATGAACCGAAGTCTGGTCGAGGAAGCGTTGCAGCGACGGCAGCACGCCCGCAGTGGAGAGCGTAATGCGCGTCGGACTCCAGCCGAATCCCCACTCCGAGGTAAGCACCTCGAGCGAACGCAACACGTTGTCGATATTGTCGAGCGGTTCGCCCATACCCATATATACTATATTGGTAAGCCTGTCGCGCTCGGGCAGCGAAGCGATCTGGTTGAGAATCTCAAGCGCCGAGAGCGAGTGGTGCAGCCCCTGCCGCGAGGTCATACAGAAGCGGCAGCCCATGCGGCACCCCGCCTGCGAGGAGACGCACAGCGTGGCACGGTCGCCGTCGGGTATATAGGCCGACTCGATATGCCGCCCCGAGGATTCCGTCGCATAGAGATACTTGCGCGTACCGTCGGCCGATTCGCTCACGGCGAGCGGCGGCGTCAGCCCCACATCGAACTCAGCGCCGAGCGCCTGACGCGAAGCCGCGGAGATGTCGGTCATAGCATCGATCGATGCAGCATGACGCCTGTAAAGCCACCGCGCGATCTGTCCCGCAGCGAAGCGGGGCATCGCAAAACGCTCGGTCACAAGCCGCAGCTCATTGAAATTCTTGCCGTAAAGATGTTCCATAACCGCATCATAAACAGGCGCTGGAGACGCCGTGCAGTGCAAATATAGATATTTTTCGTGTTTTTTTCCGGCAAAACTTTTTTTTTTCACAGATTACGACTATATTTGTAGTGCAACTAATGTACTTTTTCGAAGTAAACGATTAAAAATTACTTATAATGGAAGTTAAAAAAACGCCTAAGGCCGATCTCAACAACAAGCGGGGTATCTTCCTCGAAGTAGGCCTTATCATTGCTTTGGCCGCCGTTATCGGCGCTTTTGCTTACACTCCTAAGGAGCGCTCAGTCGAGATCCTCGACGTGGCTCAGGAGATCGTCGAAGAGGAAATCACCGACATCACCACTCAGGACCAGAAGCCGCCCGAGCCTCCCAAGAAGGTCGAGATGCAGGTGTTGAGCGACGTGCTCAACGTGGTGACCAACGACACCAAAATCAACACCGACTTCACCTTCGCCGAGTTCGATGAGGATGTCGAGATCGTACAGACTGTAGAGGTTGTCGAGGAGGTTGCCGAGGACGACACCCCGTTCATTATCGCAGAGCAGATGCCGACTTTCCAAGGCGGCGACCTGACCAAGTTCCGCGCTTGGGTTCAGAGCAAGTTGAAGTATCCGCAGATCGCTCAGGAAAACGGCATATCGGGTAAGGTTACCCTCCAGTTCGTGATCGAGCGCGACGGCTCGCTGACCAACATTCAGGTTATGCAGTCGCCCGACCGTTCGCTCGCTGACGAAGCGATCCGCGTACTGAAGACCTCGCCCAAATGGAAGGCAGGTATGCAGCGCAACTCCCCCGTACGTGTACGTTACACTCTGCCGGTAGAGTTCCGTATCCAGAACTGATTCGTCGTTCAACGAATGTATATAGAGGGTGTCCCTATGAGGGATGCCCTCATTTTTAAAGTAGTAATGCGGATGCAGCAGGGGTCTGTTGCGCAGGGATGAATATTAACACTCGCAAAGAACAGAATGACAGAAGACAACAAAGCGTCACAGCCGAGCGAAAAACAGGATGACGATTTCAGCCAGCGGGCCGTTTTGGTGTCGGTGATAAACGACCGGCACAAGCAGCAGCAGGCGGAGGAGTATCTCGACGAGTTGGAATTTCTCGCCGAGACGGCCGGTATAGTATCCGTCAAACGCTTCATACAGCTGCTGCCGTCGCCTAACTCCAGAATATACGTAGGCCCGGGCAAGTTAGAGGAGATAGCGGCATACTGCGAGCAGGAGACCATCGACGTAGTGATCTTCGACGATGAACTGTCGCCGTCGCAGACGCGCAACATCGAGAAGGCCCTGCCCTGCCGCACGCTCGACCGCACCCGTTTGATCCTCGACATATTCAGCTCGCGCGCACAGACGGCATACGCCAAGACGCAGGTCGAAGTGGCGCAGCTCGAATATATGTTGCCGCGGCTTGCAGGTATGTGGACGCACCTCGAACGCCAGCGAGGCGGCACGGGAACCCGCGGCGGTGCAGGCGAGCGCGAGATCGAAACCGACCGACGCATTGTCCGCAACCGGATCTCCAAGCTCAAGGAGGAGCTTAAGAAAATCGATAGGCAGATGGCTGTGCAGCGCGGCAACCGCGGGCAGTTAGTGCGCGTATCGCTGGTAGGATATACCAATGTCGGTAAATCGACGCTGATGAACCTGCTGAGCAAGAGCGACGTATTCGCCGAGAACAAGCTCTTCGCCACGCTCGACACCACGGTGCGCAAAGTGGTGTTCGACAACCTGCCGTTTCTGCTCTCCGACACTGTCGGATTCATCCGCAAACTGCCGACGCAGTTAGTCGAGTCATTCAAATCCACGCTCGACGAAGTGCGCGAAGCCGATCTGCTGCTACACGTGGTGGACATTTCGCACCCGGGCTTCGAGGAGCAGATGGATGTAGTGAAACAAACGCTCCGCGAGATCGGCGCCGGCGACAAACCGGTATTCATCGTCTTCAACAAGATCGACGCCTACACCTACGTCCGCAAAGAGGAAGACGACCTGACTCCGGCCACGCGCGAGAACCGTTCGCTGGACGAGCTGAGGCACAGCTATATGGCCTCCGCCCAAACGCCGTGCATATTCATCTCGGCACGCGAGCGGCAGAACATCGACAAACTGCGCACGGACCTCTACGGAATGGTGCGCGAGATACACTCGGGGCGCTACCCTTTCAACAATTTCCTCTATTGATCGTCGAAAAACCAAAACTTCCGCATAGATGTTACACATTCTCAACCAGCAAAACACCATCCTCAACAAGTTCATCGCCGAGATGCGCGACAAGAACATTCAAACGGACAGCATGCGTTTCCGCCGCAACCTCGAACGCATCGGCGAGATAACGGCCTACGAGATCAGCCGCACGCTCGAGTATGTCCCGCAGACCGTGGAGACACCGCTCGGTGAGGCCGCACTTATGGCGATAGACGATCAGGTGGTTATCGCGACGATCCTGCGTGCCGGACTGCCTTTCCACCAAGGCTTTCTGAACTACTTCGACGACGCCCAAAACGCCTTCGTTTCCGCCTACCGCAAATACGGCAATGACGGTAAATTCAAAATCAAGGTCGAATACATCTCCTGCGGCAGCCTCGAGGGCAAGGTGCTCATTCTGGCCGATCCAATGTTGGCGACCGGATCGTCGCTCGTGCTGGCCTATCAGGCGCTGTGCGAGCACGGCGGAATGCCCAAGCATACCCATATCGCAGCTGTCATAGCCAGCGAAGAGGGCTTGGATTATGTAAAGAAGCACCTGCCGGAAAAGAGCACCACCATCTGGTGCGGCGCCGTGGACGAGGAGCTGACCTCGAAGGCCTATATCGTCCCGGGCATAGGCGATGCCGGCGATCTTGCCTATGGAGAGAAACTGTAAGGCCTGCTCGGCTTGAAGATCGAATATTGTCTGCTGCCACGGTCCCAAGAAGCACGACTGGCAGCAGTGCGTGGTACGTATCTATGACCCCGACGGACAATAGAAACAGGCGAGGAAATGGATTGCGTCATACGCCGCATACTGCGCCAAACGGGAGATGTCGCCGAGACAGCTCGGCTCACGCATTTCCTGCAGGAATATATCGCAAAACTCGTAAACAAATAACCAACAAACTATGCACAAGCACATTCACACACTTATCGCAGCATTTGCATCGGCCTTGCTGCTATTCCCTGCTGCTGCACAGGCTCAGGCATCGGACAAAAAGGAGACTGCCGTAGTCGACCGTTTCGACCGCACCCGCGAGGTACCGCGGATCTATCGCGACATAATACGCGACAAGGTCATTTCGGCCCTGATAGACCGCGGGCGCAATATCGTCGTGGACGGTGAGACTATGGAGGTTCTCGACCGCAGCAACGGCTGGAGCGAGTGGATCAACGACCTGTCGTGGATGTCGCGGCAGCAGGAGCTGACAGCCGAGCGCGCCGCACTGCTCGATCCCGAGAATGCGCGCTACATAATCACCGGAGCCGTACTCGGTTACGAACTCAACCGCAAGCAGGACGATGACAAGAACATCTGCCACGTCACTATCCGGCTCGCACTGTCGGGATACGACCTGAAGTTCGGCAGATCATTCGCGGTGCAGCAGTTCGAACTGACAGGCGAAGATCCGAAACCCGAGGAGGCCGACCGCAAGGCCATAGCATCGCTGACGTCGCGAATGATAGAGACATTCATCGACAGCAACATCAGGATCGAGTGCCGCATACTCGAGTTGTGCGAAGCCACGCGGCGCGGCACCGTCAAGGAGTGCTACATAAACGCCGGAACCAATCTTGGCACAGTCGTAGGCGACACATTCAAAGTGTATCGTGAGATACCCGTGGGCGGGACATTCACGCGTGAGCAGGTCGGCAGGCTGCGCATCAACGAAGTGCAGACGGTCGATGTCTCGCGCTGCACGATCTCGGGAGGCCGCGAGCAGATCATCTCGGCCATACAGGCAGGCGAAACGCTAATTGCCGTAAGCGAAGGAAAGGCGCTGTTCTATTGACCGCGCGTGACGGCATTGCAATTCCTCTGCCGCCACTCCTCGCGCCCGAGGCTGTAGATATGTTCGGTGCGGATCTCTCCGAGAAGCGCGCACAGCCGGCCGGTCTCAGTGCGGCGGAAAGTGAAGCCACACTTTTCCAATACCCTGCGGGACTTGAGGTTGCCGTCGTAGTGTCCGCCCCACAGCAGCACTGCCTCAAGCTCCTCGAATGCGTAGCGGATCAATTCACGGGCGGCTTCGGGTATCAGCCCCTGACCCCAATATGGCACGCCGATCCAATACCCTATTTCGTATTCGCCGGTCCCGAGCGAAATATTGCTGCCATCGCCGGCCATAAGTCCGATGCACCCCACAGCACGCCCCGTCGAACGCAATTCGACGGCAAAGGTCAGCGGAGCCGAAAACACCGTGCGTATGATCGTAAGGCTGCTATCGACAGAGGTATGAGGAGGCCAGCCTGCCGGCGGGCCGACACGCCCGTCGCGTGCATATTCATACAGGTCGGCAGCATCTGTTTCGCGCCACGGACGCAAAACTGTTCGGTCGGTATACAGCAGCATAGTTGAAAAAGCAGGCGACCGCACGCTGCACCTCGGCACCGCACGATCGCCGCAAGCGGTTTACACCCTAATTTATACGGTCATAATCTCGCGCTCCTTGGCATCGAGAACCGCATCGAGTTTCTTGCTGTACTTGTCGATAACCTTCTGAGCTTCGGTCTCGCCATTCTTTGCCTCGTCCTCGGGCATACCCTCCTTCTGAGCCTTCTTGAACGCATCCACGGCATCGCGGCGGATGTTGCGCAGCGTCACACGGGCATTCTCGGCACTCGAACGAACCTGCTTGACAAGCTGCTTGCGCCGGTCCTCGGTAAGAGGCGGAATCGAGAGGCGGATATGTTCGCCGTTGTTCGAGGGTGCCAGACCGATATTCGAGTCGATGATCGCCTTCTCTATCGGGCGGATCATATTCTTCTCCCACGGCTGGATCAACACGGTCTTGGCATCGGGCACTGTAACGCTCGCAACCTGCGAAATGGGCATCGGCGAACCGTAATACTCTACCATAACGCCGTTCAGGACATTGGGGCTGGCCTTACCGGCACGCACGTTCGACAACTCATCCTCGAAGTAGTCGATCGCCTTCTGCATCTTCGATGATGCAGCGTCGAGAATCTGTTTGGTCTGTTCTGTCATAGCTGTCTAATATTTTCGTTTTTACCTGTTTTGCTCTATCACCTCAGCGATCTTGTTCACCATAGCGTCGAACTCCTCCGGCTCGTAACCAATGCCGCAGAATGCTATGCGGCCCTTGGGATCGATGATGAAGTTGCGAGGAATACCCGACTCGGCGAAAAGCGGGAACACCACGGTTTCGCCGTCCACACCCGTATCGAATCCGTATCCGCGCTGCTCACGCCACGTGCGCACGGTCTCGGCCGTCTCGCCGCGCGATATGGGCAGGAATACGAACTCCTCGCCGGCAAACCGTTCGATGATCTCCTTCTCGACACGCTTCATCTCCTGATTGCACGGAGGACACCACGTAGCCCAAAAGTTGACGAGTACGGTTTTGCCTCTCAACTCGTCTATCGAGACGCTGCCGCCGTCAAGCATCTTCACCGTGAACGACGGCACAGCATCGCCCACCTCGACCAGCGTCGCCGGCTCGTCATCATTACCACCCTTGCTGCCGCATGCGACGACACCCAACAGCAGTGCCGCCGCCAAAATCATCCGTTTCATAGCTTCACCAAAGTACCTATGCGTTCGCCCGAAAGCACCTTTTCGAGATTACCTTCGGTATCCATATCGAACACGATGATCTGCAATCCGTTCTCGCGGCAAAGAGTGAATGCCGTCTGGTCCATAACCTTCAGACGGCGGTCGAGAACCTCGTCGAAGGTAATTTCATCGAAGCGCGTCGCCGTCGGATCCTTTTCGGGATCGGCCGTGTACACGCCGTCCACGCGGGTGCCCTTAAGCAGCACTTCAGCCTCAAGCTCGACACCGCGCAGAGCCGATGCCGAGTCGGTGGAGAAGAAGGGGTTCGATGTCCCGCCGCCGACGATCACCACATATCCGGCTTCCATAAGCTCTATTGCGCGGGCCTTGGAGTAGTATTCGCCTATCGGCTCCATACGTATCGACGTCAGCACGCGGGCGCGCACTCCGGCATCCTCTAACGCCGACTGCAGAGCCAGCGAGTTGATTATGGTCGCCAGCATACCCATCTGGTCGCCCTTGACGCGGTCGAAGCCGCGGCTTACGCCGCTCAGCCCGCGGAATATGTTGCCGCCGCCGATAACGATACCTATCTGCACGCCTGCCTGCGCCACGGCGCGTATCTGACGTGCATACGAAGCGAGCACCTCGGTCGACAGACCGTATTTCTGCGTTCCCATCAGCGACTCGCCGCTGAGTTTGAGAAGTATTCTACGATATTTCATTCGTTACACAATTTATTTTGTTTCCATAAGTTTCATCAGTTCGTCGTACTTCGGCGTGAGGATTATCTCGGTGCGGCGGTTTTTGGCCCGCGCCTCGGCACTCTTGCCTTGGGCCACGGGCAGCGATTCGCCGCGACCGGCCGCCACGATCCGCTCGGGAGCCACGCCGTCGTTCTCGAGCAGCAGGCGCACCACCGTCGTGGCACGCTTGGCGCTCAGATCGAGGTTGTCTTTGAGGTAGGCATTGGGCGTATAAGGCACATCGTCGGTATGGCCCTCGACCATAACGTTGATATCCTTGTTCGCCGCCAGCACCGCCGCCAAATCGCGCACGGCACGCTCGCCGTCGCGGCCTATCTCGTAGCTGCCCGACTTGAACAGCAGTTTGTCCTCCATAGACACATACACCTTGCCGTTGCGCGTCGATATGGTAAGGCCCTTGCCCTCGAACCCGAGCAGCGCATCGCTCACCTGTCTGCGGATTTCAGCGATAGCCTCCTCGCGCGCCTTCAGCAGCGCCTCCAATTCGGCCACACGCTGCGACCGCTCCTCGAGATCGGCCTGATTGCGCTGCAGCTCCAACAGCATACGCGACGACTCGGCACTGCCGCGGTCGAGCATATCCTGCAGCGAGGCGCGCTCACGGGCCAGTGTCGCCGCCTCCTTCTCGAGCCGCTGCCGCTCGCTCTCTAACTCAGCTATCCGCTGCGAGAGGTCCGACATCTCGTTCTGTTTCGCCAGCCGGTCGGCATTAAGCTCCTCGTTGAGTTTTTCGAGCGTCGCATGACGCGAGCGCAAAGCCTCGAGTTCGTTTTCGAGACGCAGCGCCTCGGAGCGCGCCGAGTTATAGGTCTTGTTCGATACGCAGGAGCAGCACACTACTCCCAACGCTATCACTAACATAAGTTTTCGCATCATAATCGGGTTAAGCGTTTCTTTCTTATGCGAAGATATACATTTTTCTTCAATAAACCGAAGTCTGCGTATACAATTTTATTCAGCGGCCGCATTTGCGGCAGAATGACGATTCAGAATTTGCAAAAACATATCTTAATTTTTATCTTTGCGTTCCGAATCTGCATTATGGGACCAGTGGTGTTCAAATACCTTACAGCGATCGATTCACCCGACGATCTGCGACGCCTCTCAACAGACGAGCTTCCGCTCTACTGCGACGAGTTGCGCCGCTATATCATTGAGCAGTGCGCCGTTAACCCCGGGCATCTGGCCTCGAGCCTCGGCGCCGTGGAGCTTGCGACGGCACTGCACTACGCCTTCGATACGCCGCACGACAAACTGATTTGGGACGTGGGGCATCAGGCATACGCCCACAAGATCATCACCGGCCGCCGCGACGCCTTCCGCACCAACCGCAAGCTGAACGGCATAGGCGGTTTCCCGCGCCGGAGCGAAAGCCCATACGACACCTTCATCGGAGGTCACTCCTCTGTTTCGATCTCGGCAGCGCTCGGCATGGCCGAGGCGATGCGGCTTCAGGGCGAGCACCGCAAGGTGGTGGCCGTCATAGGCGACGGCGCTATGACCGGAGGCTTGGCATTCGAGGGTCTGAACAACGCCGGCGACAGCAAGGCCGATCTGTTAGTGATCCTCAACGACAACAATATGTCGATCGACGCCAACGTGGGTGCGTTGAAGGACTATCTGCTGCATATTACCACCTCGCAACGCTACAACCGTGTCAAGAACAACATTTGGAACTCGCTCGCAGGCCTGCCGACGCTGAGGCGCGCCATGCAGAAGGCCGGCAACGCCATAAAGCAGGGGCTGCTGCAGAACAGCAATCTGTTCGAGAGTTTCGGATTCAGATATTTCGGGCCTGTGGACGGCCACGATGTGGTTTCGTTGGTCAAAACCCTCAGCGACCTGCGCAACATCGAAGGTCCCAAGCTGCTGCACGTACTGACAATCAAGGGCAAAGGCTACCAGCCGGCCGAGCGCGACCAATCGGTATGGCACGCCCCCGGGCGCTTCGTTCCCGAAACGGGAGAGCGTCTCGACAAGGCTGCTCCCGATGCTCCGGCACGCTATCAGGATGTGTTCGGACAGACGCTGCTCGATCTGGCCCGCACCGACAAGCGCATCGTGGGCATCACGCCCGCTATGCCTACCGGCTGCTCCATGAACATAATGATGTCCGAGATGCCGGAACGCTGTTTCGATGTCGGCATCGCCGAAGGCCACGCAGTGACTTTCTCCGCCGGATTGGCCGCACAGGGCTTGATTCCCTTCTGCAACATATACTCCTCGTTCGCCCAGCGCGCGTTCGACAACATAGTCCACGACATAGCCATTCAGCGGCTGCCGGTAGTGCTCTGTCTCGACCGCGCGGGTTTGGTCGGAGAAGACGGCGCCACGCACCACGGCGCACTCGATATGGCCGTGCTGGGCAGCGTCCCCAACCTCACCATCGCCGCCCCCATGGACGAGACTGAACTGCGCAATATGATGTTCACCGCCTCGAAGGCCGGACAACCGTTCGTCATACGCTATCCGCGCGGCCGCGGCGTCGGTGCTCCTTGGCGCGATCGGGAGTTCGAGCAGTTGGAGGTAGGCCGCGGCCGAAGGCTCACCGACGGAGACCGTATGGCCGTACTATCATTCGGTACTGCCGGCAACTTCGCAGCCGTAGCCGTAGCCCGCGCCGCAGCCGACGGGATGCCGGTAGCCCACTACGATATGCGGTTCGTCAAGCCCTTGGACGAGGCGCTGCTGCAGGAGGTGGCCGAGAGGTTCGATCGGGTGCTCACCGTCGAGGACGGAGTGGTGCGCGGCGGCGCCGGCAGCGCAGTCGAGAGCTGGTTCACGGAACACGGCTACACGATACGTATGCGACGGCTCGGCATAGGCGACACATTCGTCGAACATGGCACTCCTGCACAGCTTTACGCCCTCTGCGGCTATGATGCCGACGCCATCAGCAAGGCCATTTCCGATATGCTCCGATAGGGTTCCCTCTGGCACAGATTATGCACCGGACGCAACAAAAAGATGAAAGCGGTGCTTCTTACGATCATCATAGTTATCTGTGTAGCCGGCATAGTCTACGGCCGCTCGACAGGACGGGCCGACTGCTCGTGCATCGACGGCTTCGACCCCGCACGCCTCGAGGGCAAGTGGTATGAGATCGCCCGTTACGATACGCCCTTCGAGTCGGGGCTGTCGAATGTCACTACCCGCTTCACCCGCCGCAACGACCGCCGCATAGATATATACACCGAGGGCCGATCGGTTCGCAGCGGACGCCGCAAAGTGCGCCACGGACGCATACGCACAAACGACGGGCGGCTGCGGGCGAGAATATTTCTATGGATTTACTTCGACTATAACGTCATGGCCGCGGACGACAGCGACAGCTGGCTGCTGATAGGCAACTCGTCGGGACACATGCTGTGGATACTCGCACGCCGCCCCGATATGACGCAGCAAACGCTGAGCCACATAGTCGGCATCGCCCGACAGCGCGGATACAACACCACGCGGCTGATCTTCGTCGACCACCGCTGACTATCCGGCCACCGAGCACCCGATACCGAGCGCCTCGACACGCGCGGCAATACGCCTCAGCTCCCCGACAGTCACCTTTTCGAGCGTATCAAGCGGCGTATCGCGGTCTATCGTATAGACCATAACCCGCTGCGGAGCGATACGCTTCACGGCATCGAGCCACGCCTCGACCTCCACGTCGGTCGTGTTGTCGATCGTGCGGTCGCCTACCCTGCCCCGCAGGAACATCGTCTGAAGTATCATCCGCCCCTCGAAAAGCCGCATCGCCTCGATCGTGCGCTCGACACCGTACTCGGCCTGCTGCGGCCCATTCATCAGCCGCACCGTCCCGTCGAATGCCGAGTCGAGTTTGAGGATGTTGTTATCCACACGCAGCAGTGCCCGACGCACGCTCTCGCGGCCGATCATCGTGGCATTGCTCAGCACCGACACCTTGGCCGACGGACACAGCCTGTCGCGCAGCGCCAGCGTATCGTCGATGATCGCCTCGAAGTCGGGGTGCATCGTCGGCTCGCCATTGCCGGCGAACGTAATCACATCGGGCGGCGTGCCCGCGGCGACCATTCGCTCCAGCTGTTCGGCAAGCAGCCGGCTCACATCCTCGCGGGCATTGAACCGCCGTGCACCGCGATGCTGCGCATTCCAGCCGCATTCGCAATATATGCAGTCGAAATTGCACAATTTGGCCGCTGTAGGCAGCAGATTCACTCCGAGAGAAAGTCCCAAGCGCCGCGAATGCACCGGACCGAAAATTATGTCATTGAAAAGCGACGTACTCATAATCAACGTAATTTATGCGTATTGAAATGCGGTGTGACGTATGTAATGAAAAGTATCAACGAGATAACAGCCAACACGGTTCCGGCCAAATAGCACAGTGCGAAGTTGAACTCCGACAGGAATCCGCCCAGCAGCATACCGCACCCGATGCCGACATCCCAGCCGGTAAGGTAGGTAGCGTTGGCCGTCGCCCGCCGCGAATTGGGGGCAAGATTGATAAACAGCGTATTGAACGCCGGAAACATCGTTCCGAAGCCATAGCCGATCAACAGGGCCGAGAGGAAATACGTCACGTAGCCGGCCGTGAGGCTCCACGACGCCACGGTCGATAGCAGCGCCTCGCCCGCTATGCCGAACAGGGCGATGATGATGCCCTGACGGATCGTTTGCGTGACCAATCCCCTATCCACGCGCTTGCCGGAGCTTAGGCGCGAGGTGATAAGTCCGGCCGCCATAACCGTAAAGAACAGTCCGGAGCTTGAGGTAATGCCCGACTGCGAGGCATACATAGCCATATAGCAGGTTGTCATTCCGTAGGGTATCGAGAGCATAAACAACGATATGCAGGCCGGTATGCCCTCCAACATAAAGAAACGGTCAATCGACAGCGCGCGGTTCGGCTGCGGGGCGGGAGCCTTGTGCGGAGGCCGGACAAGCGAAGCGAATACGAGACCTGCGATTCCCGTAGCGATCGAGCAGCAGAACAGCAGCCGATAGTCTCCCGTCGAGATGATGAACAGGCCTGTCATCGGTCCGAATGCCATAGCCGTATTGCCCATAACGCCGTAGTAGCCCAACCCTTCGCCGCGGCGTGACGACGGCATAACATCGATTACCAGCGTATTGCCGGTCGTGGTGAGGGTGCCGAACGTAAGGCCGTGGAATATGCGCAGCGCGATGAAGATCCCGAGTGCGGCGGTAACGGTCAGGTACCCGAAAAACGTGGCAACGAACAGGCAGTAAGCTATAATATACACCCTTTTGCGGGGGAATGTATCGGCTAAAAAGCCCGAAAATGGCCGCACGCACAGCACCGCCACCGTATAGCACGACAGCACTATGCCGATCATCGACTGTCCTATCCCGAACGTATCGCGCAGATAGAACGGCAGCGTGGGCACCAACAGGAAAAACGAGAAAGACATCAGAAAGGCAGCGGCGCAAATGAACATATAGTTCCGCGTCCACAGCCTGTCTTTCCTACCGTCCTGCACGGTCATAGCATCATTCGTCATATCCTCTTATATCTTTATCCACTGCAAAGGTACTGCAAAACTCCGAAGTATCGTAATCTCCGAGCGCACATTTGCTATCTTGAGCTGACAGGCGGCAAAAACGGCGGCCGCAGCATACGGCGCGCACATTTTATGTCCCAATTATATTATATCACTATTATACAAGCTATTAGCGCATTTGATTTGCTGGCATTTTCGCGCCGGCCACTCTTGGCAGCTGCCGCCCGAAATAAAAAATCGCACTTTTTCCCACATTTTTTTGGAAAAAGTTTTGCCAATTCAAAAAATGCTCTTACCTTTGCACTCGCAAAACCGATAAAAAGGTTTGAGTTCTTAAGACAATGCGGAAATAGCTCAGTTGGTAGAGCGCAACCTTGCCAAGGTTGAGGTCGCGGGTCCGAGTCCCGTTTTCCGCTCAATCTAAACCCGACGATCAAAAGATCGTCGGGTTTTTTGTTTGTTGAGTGGTGTTATTACAAGTTAAAAAAGATAAAGACTATCGCCAAGACCGACCGGATCTATAAATATTATGGGCACAATACAGATAATAGTGAATTGAATGTTCTAAATTATACTATTGGAGATAAAGATACAAAAATTAATTTAGTCAGCAATAAATCAGTTCATTCACATCAGATTTAATCATACAGACTTGGGACGATTGAACAAAATATATATCCTTTAGAGTACTACTCGGTCCCCACGATATTTCCGCTTGTATCGAGCAGATACCACTCATAGCTGTCGTATTCCTGCACCTTAAACAGACTCATCGAGAGCATCTCAATATCGGAATAGATCGCAGGAGTGATGGGCCGGCCCGTAAGGCGATTCATGATCCCGTAGCG
>CAYYUW010000185.1:0-3816 GCA_964474985.1 uncultured Alistipes sp.
GCGGAAGCCGAACGACGGGGCGTGTTGTATGTTGCGCTGCGTAGTCATCGAGACAAATATATGAATTTAATTTCACAGAAGCAAACTTTAATTAAGAGTTTTGCAGGTGCGTGTGGCATTTGGGCGAGGCTTCGGCCCGCGCGGCTTCGGAAGAACCGCAATTTGTCGCAACAGGTTATGTGGCAATTATTGCCAGCGAAGGTGCGGGCAGCGGCCTGCGGAGGGGAGCGACAGCGAGCCTCCGCCGCCCCAAGGCTGCGGCTCGCGCGGCTTCGGAAGAAGCCGCTATTTGTCGCTGGAAATCTTCGCCGCTAATATTCGCGGCCGCCCTCCGCCCCTTTAGGGCGGCCGCGCAGATTGCTCCGCAATCTGGATTTTTGCAGCAAAGTATCAGCTGCAAAATTGTATAGCAGCACTGTTTTCGGGTCGAAGCCTGCGTGGACCGCGAATAGCGGGCCTCGCTGGGCAAGGCTTCGGCCTGCGCGGCCCGTTGGGCCGCAACTTGTCGCAAAAAATTACGCAATATTCTGTCGGGCAGCAGCATCGCCCGAGGCGATGCCACCTTCGGCTGCTCACACCTTCGGCGCCCCCCCAGCAGCCGAAGGTGATCATTATGTTCCGCACAGCTCAAATGAGGCTGCAGCTCGCCGCGGATGTCCGCGCCCGTCCGCCCTCCGCCCTCCATTCTCGCTGGCGCGCGGATAAATGCGGATAAACTTATAAGGCGTACAGATGTGTGAATAACCGGTATAAAAGCGAAGTCCGGCACCGCTTTCGAGTGCCGGACTTTGTTTGTCGGATGTCTGTTTGCCGATAGCTTATCGGGCGGGTTCGAGTGCCAAGCTGAGCACCTCGTCGTTGCTGCGGACGTAGTGGAACTTAAGCCCTGCGATATATTCGTCCTTGATCTCGGCGATATCCTTTCGGTTGTCCTCGCAGAGTATCAGGTCGGTTATGCCGGCGCGTTTGGCGGCGAGAATCTTCTCCTTGATACCGCCGACAGGCATTACGCGGCCGCGCAGGGTGGTCTCGCCGGTCATTGCGATGCGTTCGCGCACCTTGCGGCCGGTATATGTCGAGACTATCGAGGTGACCATCGTTATGCCGGCGCTGGGTCCGTCCTTCGGAATCGCGCCCTCGGGCACGTGTATGTTGAGGTCGAACTTCTCGAACTTCTCGCGGTCGATGCCCAGCTCCTCGAAGTGCGCCATAACCCATTCGTGCGCTATGGTTGCCGACTCTTTCATCACGTCGCCCAAATTGCCCGTGAGGCTCAGTTTGCCCTTGCCCGGGGTGAGGATCGATTCGATGTAGAGGATGTCGCCGCCCACTTCGGTCCACGCCAAGCCGGTCACGATGCCGACCATACCGCCGACCTCGTACTGATCCTGCCGGAACTTGGGCATTCCGAGCACCTTCTCCACGTCGGCCGCCGTGATTTCAGGCTCGAATGTCTCGCCGAACCCTATCTGCTTGGCGCGCCAGCGGGCCAGCTTGGCCAAATGCTTGTCGAGCGAGCGCACGCCCATCTCGCGCGTGTAGTCCGATATGATCTTCTCGACGGTCTGCGGAGCGAGCGTCAGCTGCTCTTCGTTCAGCCCGTGCGCCTCGCGTTCCTTGGGCAGCAGGTGATCCAGCGCGATGCTGACCTTCTCCTCGAGCAGGTAGCCCGCGATGTTTATCATCTCCATACGGTCGCGCAGTGCGGGGTTGATCTTGGCGACATTGTTGGCCGTGGCGATGAACATCACCTTCGACAGGTCGTATTCGGTGTCGAGATAGTTGTCGTGGAAAGTGGCGTTCTGCTCGGGATCGAGCACCTCGAGCAGTGCGCTCGACGGATCGCCGTGGCTGCTCTCGGTGACCTTGTCCACCTCGTCGAGTATGATGACCGGATTGGACGATCCGCACCGTTTTATCGTCTGGATGATGCGGCCCGGCATTGCGCCGATGTAGGTGCGGCGGTGTCCGCGGATCTCGGCTTCATCGTGCAGACCGCCGAGCGATATGCGGCCGAACTTGCGCTGCAAAGCCGTCGCCACCGACTTGCCGAGCGATGTTTTGCCGACTCCCGGGGGGCCGTAGAGGCAGAGTATGGGCGATTTAAGATCGCCCTTGAGCTTTATGACGGCCAAGTGCTCGAGAATGCGCTCCTTGACCTCCTCCAATCCGAAGTGGTCGTGGTCGAGCTGGCGGCGGGCGCCGTCGAGATCGAGATTGTCGACCGTGGTGTCGTTCCACGGCAGTTCGAGCATCAGCTGCAGATAGGTGAGCTGCACCGAATATTCGGCCACGGCCGGATTGAGCCTTTCGAGCTTCGACAGCTCCTTGTCGAACAGTTCGGCGGTCTCATCGCTCCAGTTCTTCTTGGCCGCCTGCTCGCGCAGACGCTCGAGATCGGCATCCTCGCCTTCGCCCAATTCTTCCTGTATGGTGCGTATCTGCTGCTGCAGGAAGTAGTCGCGCTGCTGGCGGTCCATCTCCTGCTTGACCTTGTTCTGTATTTCGTTCTTCAGTTCGACTAACTGCTGCTCGCGCGCCAAAATCTCTAACAGCCTGCGGGCGCGCGCCAGCAGACCCGGGGCCTCCAGCAGGTGCTGGCGGTCGGCGTCGCTCATCTCTATGTTCGAGCAGATGAAGTTGATTATGCCGCGCTTGGAGTCGATGTTCTTGATCGCGAACGAGGCCTCCTTGGGCATCGAGGGCGAAATCTCGATTATGTTCAGCGCCACGTCGCGGATCGAATCCACCAATGCGCCGAACTCGGGATTCGACGCCTCGGGCGCCGAGTCGCGTATGGATGTGACGGTGGCCTTGAGATAGGGTTCTGTCGAAATGTACTCGCCGATCTCTACCTTTTCCAATCCGTTAAGTATCACGGTGAGAGTGCTGTTGGGCATCTCCAATATCTTCAGTATTCGTGCTGCCGTACCCACCTTGTACATATCGTCCGGCGTGGGATCCTCCACATCGGACTCCTTTTGCAGTACCGCGCCCAGCATTCCGCCTGCGGCATTGACTTCGCGTACTAAAGCGATGCTCTTTTCGCGTCCTACGGTGATTGGCGTTATCGCACCCGGAAAGAGCACCGAACTGCGCAGCGTCAGTATGGGCAGCACTTCGGGTACGTTCACCTTCTCGATCGTCTCGTCCTCGCCGGTGACGATCGGAATCACCTGATGCTGACCCTCGGCAAGATTGGTCCTGCTCAGCAACTCGTCTGTTTCGTTTATGTCGTTCTTCAGTTTTTTGCTCATATTCTGTGTGTTATAATTAGCGGCGCACGGGGCTGCCGAACTGTTTTGCGATGCTGTTGTCCGAATGTCACCGCGCCGACGCCTTCCGGCAGCGTTCGTGCGGTGAGTGTGTGCCCGTTGCGCGGTGCAAAGATAACGAAAAACCCTCAGCTTTTATTTTATATTGATATTTTGTTAATAAATTCAGGGAATTGTCCGACTGAAAAAACAGTGCCGAAACTGCTTTCCGATGTTCTGCCGGCCTGCAGCACTTTATCTGTTCTAAAAATTTAGAACAATATTTGCAATTCTAAATATTTAGTAATACATTTGCGGATGCGTAATCTGAAAATCATACAGATATGAAAACATCGATCGGAATCATAGCGGCTGTTGTGCTGCTTTTGCCGCCGGCATTGTCCGATGTTCGGGCGGGCGTACCCGCCATACCTTCGGCTGAGGATGTGGCTAATTACCGCAGACGGGCCGAAGCAGGCTCGGCATACTGCTCCTACCGTCTCGGCAAGTGCTATGCGCGCGGTTACTCCGTGGAGCAGGACTGTTCGCAGGCGGCGTACTG
>CAYYUW010000186.1:0-5048 GCA_964474985.1 uncultured Alistipes sp.
GAAGAATCGCGCCAGCGTGCGCCGACTGTCGCGGCTCGATCCTTTCGATCTGCAACACCGACTGCCTCGCTGGGCGTTGCAACTGCCGTACGATATACTTAACCGGATGAACCGGCGGCTGCTTTTGGTCCGCAACCGCCAGCTCACTACCGAGATATCGATGGACGATTATCGCATAGCGCCTGTGGCCGACGGCTGTTTCGACCTCTATTATATCGCCCGCAAAGGCGAGGAGTAGATGGCGGCACTGCACGCACCTGCAGAGTATTTGTCAAGATAGTGATTTTCGGACGAAAAGTCAAGCAGGCGAGTAAAAAACAGGCTGCACAACCAATCGGTCGGCAGCCTGTCTGTCAAGTAAGAATGACAGCCTTAGAAGATGAATCGCGAGCTTATCTCCTTGTAGTTATATACGCGGTCGATCACGTCGGCGAATATGTCGGCGACACTCAGCACCGTGAATTTGGACAGATCCTTGTTGGGATTCAGCGGAATCGTGTCGGTGACTATGACCTCCTGCAGCGCGCTGTCGTTGATGCGCTCGTAAGCCGGACCGGACAGCAGTGCGTGCGTGGCGACGGCGCGTACACTCGCTGCGCCCTTGTCCATCAACATATTGGCGGCCATTGTAATCGTTCCGGCAGTATCGATCATATCGTCGAGAATGATGACATTGCGGCCTTCTACGTCACCTATGGCAGTCATCTTTCCCACGACATTGGCCTTCTCGCGCTGTTTGTGGCTGATGATCATTGGGGCGTACAGATGCTTGGAGTATGCGCTGGCACGCTTTGCACCGCCCATATCAGGAGCTGCGACCGACAGGTTTTCGATGCCGAGCGAGTTGATATAGGGGACGAAGATGCCGCTGGCATAGAGATGATCCACGGGAATGTCGAAGAATCCCTGAATCTGGTCGGCGTGCAGGTCCATCGTCATAATGCGGTCTACGCCTGCGGCACGCAGCAGGTTTGCCACGAGCTTGGCGCCGATCGACACGCGCGGGCGATCTTTGCGATCCTGACGCGCCCAGCCGAAGTAGGGCATTACGGCTATGACGCGGTGAGCCGAAGCACGATGGGCGGCATCGATCATAAGCAGCAGCTCCATCAGATTGTCGGCGGGCGGGAAAGTCGATTGAATGATGAATACAGTACAGCCGCGGATACTCTCGTTGTAGGCGGGCTGAAACTCGCCGTCGCTGAACTCGAGAACCTGAGAATCACCCAGTTCAATGCCATAGCTGTGAGCTATTTTCTCGGCCAGAGGACGCGATCCGCGACAAGCGAAGAATTTAATTTTGTGGGTAGCCATAGAAAAGTCTGCTATTTTCGTTAGTTTTACAAAGTTATATCTTAAAAAATGAAAATCGGCACCTCAGGCACCGATTTTATCAACATTCAGTTAAACATTTCTCTATAAAGTCCAATATCTCCTCACGACCGCGGCCCTTCTCCGATGAAGTGAGGAATATGGCCGGCAACTCCTCCCATTGTTCGGACAGCACCTGTTTGTACCGCTCGAGATTGCGTTTGAGCTGTGTAGCCGACAACTTGTCGCATTTGGTGAACACCAAGCCGAACGGAATGCCGCCCTCGCCGAGCATCGTGATGAATTCGAGATCGATGCGCTGCGGCTCCAATCGCGAATCCACCAGCACGAACAGATAATGCAACCGCCGGCTTTTGGTCACGTAATCGGTAATAAGTTGCGAAAATCCGCTGCGGACACCTTTCGATACGCGCGCGTAGCCATACCCGGGCAGATCGACCAAATACCAGCTGTCGTTGATCAGAAAGTGGTTGATTAGCCGTGTCTTGCCCGGTGTGCCCGAAACTTTCGCCACAGGCCGCTGCACGAGCATATTTATAAGCGACGACTTGCCGACATTGCTACGGCCGATGAATGCGAACTCCTCCCGAGTGTGGTCGGGAATCTGCTGCAGCATCTGACTGCTGCGTTCGAACTGTGCTTTGCCGATAATCATACGCTGGGATTTTCTGACGACAAAGATACGCTTTTTTACCCAAAAGCCAAATGCGGGAGGATAATTATTAAATATTTTTCATAATATCCTTGATCTTGTCGTCTGAAAAGCGTATCTTTGACATCGTGAATAATAGCCTTAAAACGATGAAACACATTATTTTATTGATTATGACAGCAATACCCTATATAACATCGGCCCAGCGGCAGGTCACCGACGCGGAAGTCGAGGCGTTGCACGATCGCATCATAGCCATCGATACTCACAACGACTTCTCGCTGGTTTATTGCTTCCCCGACGGTGATTATTCCGCTTTCAAGGGTCAGGTCTCGTTCGATATGATGTACGAGGGGCGACTCGACTGCGCCGTATTCGCTGCTTATCTCGAGCAGGGCAAGTGCAACGAAAAGGGCCATGCTGCAGCCCGCGAGCGTGCGGAGGTGCTGTTGGCCGGTCTGAAGCGCTACGCCGCCGAGCATCCCGAGCAGGGCGAGTTGGTATATACGGCCGACGATATTCGCCGCGTGCGCCGCTCGGGCAAGAAGGCTATGATGCTATCGATCGAAAACTGTTACTGCTTCGGCACCGACATATCTATGGTACAGCATTTTTACGACCTCGGCGTGAGAATGGCCACGCTGACGCATAACGGTGCCAACGAGATAGGCGATACCAATATCGATCAGGGTGTGAAAGGCGGACTGACCGAGTTCGGACGCCGAGTGATCGCCGAAATGAACCGGTTGGGCATCATTGTAGATGTCTCGCACGCCTCGCGCCTGACTACGCTTCAGGCGGCAGAGTTGAGCGAGGTTCCTATCGTGGCGTCGCACTCAGGAGCCTATGCCGTGCGGGCGTGCCGCCGCAATCTGAGCGACAAGGAGATTCGGGCTATAGCTGACAAGGGCGGCGTCATTCAGGTGGCGATCGTGCGTCAGTTCGTTTCCAACAAGCCCAAAGGAAAGGAGAGCATAGCCGATCTTATCGCGCACGTCGACCATATCGTGAAGTTGGTCGGTATCGATCACGTGGGATTCGGTTCAGACTTCGACGGCGGCGGTGGAATGAACGGCTGCCGCAATATGTCGCAGATGAAGAATATCACCCGCGGATTGATGGAGGCCGGTTACTCCGACGAGGATATCGCCAAAATATGGGGCGGCAATATTCTGCGCGTTATGGAGGCAGCCGAAAAGTATGCTGCCGAGCACAAGACTGACGAATAATTATAATATGGAATTAAAGAATCGGCCGAGGCGAAGACCTCGGCCGATTTCATTGTTCCCGCAAGCACGATTTATCCGTATATCTCGTGCTTGGCGGCTTTCAGCGTGTTGCGCATCAGCGATATGATAGTCATAGGACCTACGCCTCCCGGGACCGGCGTGATGAATGCACACTTGGGTGCCACCTCGTCGAACTTGACGTCTCCGAGCAGTTTCCAGCCGCTTTTGGTCTTGTCGCTCTTTACACGCGTGATACCTACGTCGATTACGGTGGCGCCCTCCTTTATCATATCGGCGGTGACAAATTCGGCTTTGCCCAATGCCGCTATTACGATATCGGCCTTAGCCACGACTTCGCGCAGATTAGGCGTGCGGCTGTGGCACAGAGTCACGGTGCAGTCCCACCCCTTTTGCGAGAGCAGGTTGGCTATGGGGCGCCCCACGATGTTGCTGCGGCCGATGACTGCGCAGCTGCGGCCCGAGGTCGGTATGTCGTAGTATCTGAGCAGCGACAGAATTCCGTCGGGAGTAGCCGGCAGATAGGAGGGCAGTCCGGAGATCATACGTCCGGTATTCACGGGGTGGAATCCGTCCACATCCTTGCGCGGGTCGATAGCCTCGATTACCTTCTGCTCCGAGATATGTCGTGGCAGTGGCAGCTGTACGATGAAGCCGTCCACCTCGGTATCGGCATTGAGACGGGCGATATGTGCGAGCAGCTCCTCTTCGGTGGTCTGCTCGGGCAGACGCAGCACCGTAGAGCGGAATCCGCATTCGCCGCAGCATTTCTCCTTGTGAGCCACGTAAGTCTGGCTCGCGCCGTCGTTCCCGACCAGTATGGCAACCAAATGCGGTGCGCGCTTTCCGGCGGCCACCATCGCCTCTACTTGCGGCTGCTCGCAGCCCAACATTCAAACCGGCTATTCAGCGCGGTCTTGAGAATAGCACAGATGATCACTACTGAATATCAACCGATTGCGACCAAAGCTCGGCCATAGTGTATTTTTGGTGCCAGCAGTTGCTATATACACCGAAAAAAGTTAATTTTGCCGTCAGAAAATTCAGTGTGTACGATGCGTAAAACTATTCTTCTTGTCTTGATGCTGACGCTGGCTGCATGCGGTCGGCGCACGGCTGAAACCACCGGCGGCGAATCGGCCGCAAAAGATACACAGCGCACATTCCCCACCATAAAGGTGCCGGAGATGCTGCCAGCCGAGGATCGACCGGCTTATCTTGTTGAACACTACTGGGATAGATTCGATTTTCAGGATACTATTTACTGTAATCTGCCGGACGTGACGGAGCAGGCATACGCCAACTTTCTCGATTTGCTGCGCTATGTGGATCCGGCTACGGCACAAAAGGCCGTCGGCAACTTGATGCATGCAGCAGAAGCCGACAGCACGATGTTCGACTACTTCATTTCGCTGGGTGACAAGTATCTGTACGATCCAAACTCGCCGTTCCGCAACGACGAACTGTACATACCGCTGTTAGAGACTGTCATTGCTTCGCCGCTGCTCGACGAGGCGGAGAAAATACGCCCACGTTCGCAATTGTCTATGGCACTAAAGAACCGGCTTGGGCAGCTGGCTACCGACTTCACTTACACGCTTTTCGACGGACGGCAGGGTCACTTGTACGGCATCGATGCCGACTACCTGCTGCTGTTCATCAACAACCCCGACTGTCCCACCTGCAAAGCTATTCGCGAGGAGATATGTTCGTCGCCGATGCTCAGCGAGATGATCGAAAAGGGGACGATGAAGGTACTGGCGATATATCCCGACGAGGATATTACCGCATGGCTTAATTATCGGCACAATATGCCC
>CAYYUW010000187.1:0-7121 GCA_964474985.1 uncultured Alistipes sp.
GCGTACGAAATAGAAAAGGGCGTAACCGACCATCGTCGTCATGATGGTGCGTGTCTGCCAGTACTTGAATCGTTTGGTTTGCTCCGGTGTCATAGTTTCATTTCAAAAAGGTAGCTGTTCTGTTTCGAATGTCAAAATTACATTTTTTTATCCGATCGGCCAAATTCTCACCCCGCAGAAAGCCCCCGCTCTGAATTTTTATGCCGCCGGCAAATCATTGCGGTGCGCGGCGGTCTTTGCCGCTGTCGCGGAAAAAGGTTACTTTTGTGGAAAATATATTGCCAAATGAGAAAAATTGCTTTGCCGGCGCGTGACGGCCGGATCGATGACCATTTCGGTCATTGCGAATATTTCGAGGTGTTTACTGTCGATGCCGGCAGGATTGTCGACCGCCAGCGTGTCGATTCGCCCGAAGGATGCGGGTGCAAGTCGGGCATAGCCTCGACGCTGCGGCAGATGGGTGTGGATACGATGCTGGCCGGCAATATGGGCGGCGGCGCCGTAAATGTGTTGAGGTCGAACGGCATCGAAGTAGTTCGTGGCTGCAGCGGCGAGACTGCGGCCGCAGTTGAGGCTTTCATCGCCGGACGGATAACCGATTCGGGCGATCTGTGCTCGGCGCACACTGACGGCGGGCACGGCTGCCGGCACGATTAGACCGGAAAGTCGGAAAAGGTGGTCTCGACCGGCTTTTATCGACGATAATCGCGACGGTTTGCGTATATTTGCCGAGTGACAGGTCGGTGGCTACATATCGCGGCGGGCATGTGTCTGCTGCTGTTTCATCTTGAATGCACGGCGCAGAGTACGCGCGTTCGCGGGCGGGTGACCGATGCCGATACCGGCGAGCCGCTTATGGGCGTGAGTGCAGTGTTCCGCGATACCTATACAGGTATCTCAACGGATATGGAGGGCGGTTATGTGCTTGAGACTCGCGATTCGGTGGCGGTGCTCGACTTCTCGCTGCTGGGCTACGAGCCTGCTTCGGCGGAGGTGGTGCGCGGGGCATTCAACCTAATCGACGTGGCATTGAAGCCGTCGTCGGTGGGCATCGACGATATCGTGGTCATCCCGGGCGAGAATCCCGCCCTGCCGATCCTGAGAGGGGTAAGCCGCAACAAGCCGCGCAACGATCCTGAACGTATGCAGCAGTGGCGGTGCGCAACATATACCAAAATGGAACTCGACCTGTCGAATATGCGCACCGGATTTAAGAGCAAGGCGCTGCAGCGCAACTTCGGATTCGTGTTCGACAACGTGGACACTTCGGCCGTTACGGGCAAACCTTATCTGCCTGTGATGATTACCGAATCCACGGCCGACATATATCACCGCCGCTCGCCGTCGCTGGATCGGGAGGTGATACGCGCCAGCCGCATCTCCGGCATCGAACAGGATTACGCATTGTCGCAATTCACCGGACAGCTGTATGCCGACGTCAACTTCTACGACAACTATATCGATCTGTTCAATGTCCGCTTCGCCAGCCCGCTGTCGGACCACGGCACCATGTATTACAAATATTTCCTCGTGGACAGTATGAACGTCGACGGCCGCAAGATATACAAGATACGCTACCACCCCAAAGCTCGGTCGGTGCCTGTGTTCGACGGCGAAGTGAATATCGATTCGGCTACGTACGCCCTCTATTCGGCCCGCGCCGCAATGGCCAGCGGGGTGGATGTCAACTGGCTGCGTCATTTGGTCATAGAGAATGAAAACCGTCCGGTCGGCGATTCGCTGTGGTTCCGCACGAGCGACAGGATGTTCGCCGACTTCTCGATCGCCCGCTCCGACTCGTCGAAGCTGCTGTCGTTTCTCGGCCGCCGCGAGGTGACATATACCGAGGTGGAGATCGGCGCCGAGATTCCGGAGGATATCGACCGCAGCGACCGCAACGTCATTTATAATGACTACGTGCTGAAGAACGATGATGACTATTGGGAGCGCGTGCGCCCCTACGCATTGTCTGACCGCGAGCGGACGACCTATGCTATGGTCGACTCGATCAAGCGGGTGCCGATGTTCAACGACATATATACCGTGCTCAATGCCGTGGTGGGCGGCTATTACGAGGCAGGCTCGATCGGATGGGGACCATATTACAAGATATTCAGTTTCAACCGCCTCGAGGGCGCGCGGTTCCAAATGGGAGTGCGCACCACCGACCTGTTCAGCCGGCGGCTGCGGTTGTCGGCATACGCGGCCTACGGAACCAAGGATGGTATGTTCAAGGGCGGCGGCAAGGTCGAAGTGATGTTCCACAACCAGCTTAAACGCAAGCTCACCGCTTCGTTCCGCCACGATGCCGTGCAGTTGGGTGCGAGCGTGAATGCCTTCTCCGAGAGCAATATTATGAGTTCGCTGCTCTCGCGCGGCAACAAGAACCGCCTGAGCATCGTCGACGAGCTGGAGGTGGGCTACGACCACGAGTGGCGGCAGGGCATTATGACCGGCATAGGCCTTTCGGCGCGCAGTATCGACGCCAACCGTTATGTGCCGATGCTGCGTGCTGACTCGTCGCGTATGCGCTCAATACAGACCGCCGCACTCGACCTCTCGGCGCGTATCTCGTTCAAGGAGACGATGATGCGCCGCTATTTCGACAGCTACTCCCTCGGCTCGAAATATCCGATCATAGCTCTGAATGCCACATTCGGGCTGAAGGGGCTGATGAACAACGATTTTTCTTATGCCCGTTTGGAGGCGAACATCCGCTATCGGCTGAATATCCCGCCGCTCGGCTCGTCGCATCTGACCATAAACGGCGGCCGCATATTCGGGCGGGTGCCCTATCCGCTGCTGAAGCTGCACGAGGGCAACGGCACCTACTTCTACGACAAATACGCCTTCTCGTGCATGCAGTTCTACGAATTTGCATCTGATGCGTGGGTGGGCTTCTACTATGAACACCACTTCAAGGGCTTCTTATTTGGCCGGATGCCGCTGCTGAAGAAGTTGAAGTGGCGCGAAGTGGTGCTTTTCAAGGGCGTTTACGGCCGGCTGTCGCGAAAGAACGACGGCAGCGACCCGTCGAACGGCGCCGTCCTGCTGTTCCCTGCGGGTTTGGAGTCGGTGCGCAAACCCTATCTCGAGGCCGGCGTCGGAATAGAGAATATCTTAAAGGTGCTGCGGGTGGATGCCGTGTGGCGCCTGACGCATCGCGACAAGATTGTCGAGGGGCGGCGTGTTGGGCGCTTTACGGTCAATTGTTCGCTCGAACTGCATTTTTGACGCCCCGCCGTTTGGAGGTTTGCTCCGAATCAGCTATCTTTGGTTCGCTTAATGTTTATGACTATGATGAATGGACTTGAGTCCCTGTTGAATTACAACCGCGCCATACGCATAACCGGCACGCTGGCCGAAGTGCTCGAGCATCTGCGCCAGTTCCGCAAGGCGCAGACCGAGATGAACCGCACCGGAAACTATCGCCCGCTCGATCTGTCGAGTACGGTATTTTATGTCTATAAATGCACCGATAATTGATTATGAAAAGATTTGCGATACTCCTGTTCGCCGCTTTGGCAGCACTGACCGCCTCGGCGCAAAAACCTTCGGAGTACAATTACCAAAAGCGTTCGCTGTTCGAACTGCTGCCGATCTCCGGCCGCGACATCGTATTCCTCGGCAACAGCATAACCGACGGCTGCGAGTGGGCCGAGCTGTTCGACAACCCGCGCATCAAGAACCGCGGCATCAGCGCCGACAGAACCTACTTTATGCTCGAGCGGCTCGATCCGATCGTCAAGGGCCGCCCGAAAAAACTGTTCCTGTTGATCGGCATAAACGATTTGGGCGCAAACGAATCGCCCGAGTCGGTGGTGGAGAATATCGGGCGCATCGTGGAGCGTTTCCAGCGTGAGTCGCCCCGCACGCGGATCTATGTCCAGAGCGTGTTCCCCGTAAATGACTCTTTCGCCAAGTACGCCAAGCGTCAGGGATCCAAGGATGCCGAGATCGTAAGGGTAAATGCCGCCTTGGAGAAGCTGTGCGCCGAACGCGGCATAACGTATATAGATGTCTATTCGGCTCTTGCGGACGGGAATGGCAAGCTGCGCAGCGAACTGACCAACGACGGCCTTCACCTGCTGGGCGAAGGATATATGGTCTGGAAGGGCGTAATCGGGAAATACGTCAGATAGCGCCTTCGCGTGCAGCATCTGCTGCGGAGGCATCCGTATGACGGCATCGGGGTTCCGATGCCGTTTTTTTTGCCGCCGGCGTACGGCGAGGGGACAATATAGGTGTGTAGGTGATAATTATGGACGGCTATTTGCTATTTGTGAATTTTAATTGTTATTTTTGCGGGTTAAAATATGGATTAAACGAAAACGGTTATGAACTTAGCGGATAAGTACAGCCCTCAGCAGATCGAGGGTAAATGGTATGACTACTGGATCGACAACAAACTGTTCCACTCCGAACCAGACGAGCGCGAACCCTATACCATAGTCATTCCGCCGCCGAACGTCACCGGTATGCTTCATATGGGCCATATGCTCAACAACACATTGCAGGATGTGCTGGTGCGCCGCGCCCGCATGCAGGGCAAGAATGCCTGCTGGGTCCCGGGAACCGACCACGCATCGATCGCCACCGAGGCCAAAGTCGTGGCCAAGCTGCGCGCCGAGGGCATCGACAAGTCGAGCCTCACGCGCGAGGAGTTCCTCCGTCACGCTTGGGAGTGGAAGGAGAAGCACGGCGGCATCATCCTCAAGCAGCTGCGCAAACTCGGCGCCTCGTGCGACTGGGACCGCACCTGCTTCACTATGGATGACGTGCGCACCGAGGGCGTGATAAAGGTCTTTGTCGACCTCTACAACAAAGGCAAGATATATCGCGGCGTGCGTATGGTCAATTGGGATCCCGCCGCACAAACGGCCCTCTCGGACGAGGAGGTGATCTACCGCGAGTCCCACGGCAAACTCTACTACCTGCGCTACAAGGTCGAGGGCACAGACCGCTGGATCATAGTCGCCACGACGCGTCCGGAGACTATTTTGGGCGATACGGCGCTGTGCGTCAACCCCAAGGATCCCCGCTACGAGTGGCTGGCGAAGGATGCCCGCGTGATCGTGCCGTTGGTGGGCCGTTCGATACCCGTCATCCGCGACGAGTACGTGGATATCGAGTTCGGTACAGGTGCGCTGAAGGTCACTCCGGCACACGATGTGAATGACTATATGCTCGGCGAGAAGTATGCGCTCGAGACTATCGACATATTCAACGACGACGGAACCATAAACGACAAGGTCGGACTTTACGCCGGCATGGACCGCTTCGTCGTCCGCGAGCAGATCGAGAAGGATCTCGCCGCTGCCGGCCTGCTCGAGAAGGCCGAGGCATACACCAACAATGTGGGCTATTCGGAGCGCACCGGCGTGCCTATCGAGCCGAAGCTCTCGATGCAGTGGTTTATGTCGATGCCCGACATCGCCGCCCCCGCGACGCGCGCGGTGCTGGAGAACGAAATCCGCTTCGTGCCCGAAAAATACAAGAATATCTACCGCTACTGGATGGAGAACATCAAGGACTGGTGTATCTCGCGCCAGCTGTGGTGGGGACAGCGCATTCCGGCATACTACCTGCCCAAGGGCGGTTATGTGGTGGCCGAAACCGCTGAGAAGGCTTTGACGCTCGCCCGCGAGAAGACGGGCGACGAGACGCTGCAGCTCGCCGACATGCGTCAGGACGAGGATGTGCTCGATACGTGGTTCTCGTCGTGGCTGTGGCCCATATCGGTATTCGACGGCATCCGCAATCCGCACAACCGCGAGATAGAGTATTACTATCCGACCAACGATTTGGTGACCGCCCCCGATATCATCTTCTTCTGGGTTGCGCGTATGATTATGTCGGGATACGAGTACCGCGGACAGAAGCCCTTCAGCAACGTCTACTTCACCGGTATCGTCCGCGACAAGTTGGGCCGCAAGATGTCCAAGCAGCTCGGCAACTCGCCCGACCCGCTCGATTTGATCGCCAAGTACGGCGCCGACGGCGTGCGCGTGGCTATGATGCTCTGCTCGTCGGCCGGCAATGACCTTATGTTCGACGAGTCGCTGTGCGAACAGGGCCGCAACTTCGGCAACAAGATCTGGAACGCATACAAACTCGTATGCGGCTGGAGCGTCGACGAGACTATGGCCCGCAGCGAAAACAACCGTCTGTCGATCGAGTGGTTCGAGAACCGGCTGGCTCTCACGCAGTCGCAGATCGAGGAGGATTTCGCCGCATACCGCATCTCCGATGCCCTGATGAAGGCTTACCGCCTCTTTTGGGACGAGTTCAGCGGCTGGCTGCTCGAGATGGTCAAGCCCGCATACGGCGAGAAGATCGACGCTGCGACGATGTCTGCAGTCAAATCGCTGTTCGAGCGCTTGATGCAGATGCTCCACCCGTTTATGCCGTTCCTTACCGAGGAGATATGGCAGGATATCGCTCCGCGCAAGACCGGCGATTCGATCTGCGTGAGCCGCGTGGGCGCGATCGCTCCGGCCAACGAAAAGCTGCTTGCACGCTTCGAGCTGGCCAAGGATGCCATATCGGCAGTGCGCAACATACGCAAGCAGAAGAACCTGCCCAACAAGGAGCAGCTGACGCTGAAGGTTATAGCCGACGAGAATTACCCCGCTGAGTTCGAGCCGGTCATTGCCAAGATGGCCAACCTGTCGGCTGTCGAACGCATCGAGGCGAAGGACGCTTCGGCGGCTGCGTTTATGGTCAAGACCACGCAGTACTTCGTGCCGCTGGGCGGTTTGATCGACGTCGAGGCTGAGCGCAAGAAGCTCGCCGACGAGCTTGCATACCTCGAAGGTTTCCTCGGCAGCGTCATGAAGAAACTTTCTAACGAGCGTTTCGTACAGTCGGCTCCCGAGAAGGTCGTGGCCAACGAACGAGCCAAGAAGGCCGATGCCGAGGCCAAGATCGGGGCGATCAAGGAGCGTCTGGAACAGTTGAAATAATAGTCGAAACGATATGAGCAAGAAATTCACCGAATATAAAGGTCTCGATCTGCCCGCTTTGGCAGCCGAGGTCCTGAGCCGCTGGGACGCCGATGACACGTTCCACAAGAGTATCACTACACGCGAAGGCCATCCGACTTTTGTCTTCTACGAGGG
>CAYYUW010000188.1:0-12836 GCA_964474985.1 uncultured Alistipes sp.
TCGCATTCATTCATCCGGCACAAGATAATCCGTACGGCCGGCGCTGTGGCATTCACCACGCTGGCCGCGACATTCATACGCCGCCGCTGGTTCACCGTGGTGGCCGTGTTATGGGTCGCCGCAATATGCTATTCGCGCATCTACATCGGCTCCCACTTCCCCTCGCAGATACTTTTCGGCATCGCGCTCGGGCTGCTGATCGGCCGCATAGGAGTCGCCATAGCCCGCCGGCTGAATCTGTACAAAGATAAAAACGATCCCACCGATAACCGATAACCGGCTTCGCCCAAGATACTCTCGCTCGGCAAAAATCAAGTAAACTTGTTTTTGCCCTCGCTTATTCGTATCTTTGTGCCCGACCGATAAATCCGAACTTTTATGAAACGTCTGTTTCTGTTTTTTGTTCTTGTGGCGACCGTTGTCGCCTGTCGCAACACTGCCGTCCGTTCGATCGACGATTTTACCGTAGAGGCTTATTCGCCGCGTTACGCTACGGGATTCGATATCCGCAGTGCCGAAGGCTCCAAGAGCCTGCTGCTTGTGGTTCGCGATCCGTGGCAGGGCGCTGAAGGAGTCGAGAAACGGCTGTTCATATCTCGCGACGGCGAGGCTGCACCGGCCGGATTCGATGGCCGGACGCTTGACGGCGAGGCCGCCCGCATCGTGTGTATGTCGTCCAGCTACGTGGCGATGCTCGATGCAATAGGGTGTACGGACAGGGTGGTCGGTGTCTCGGGTGCGGATTTTATTTATAATGATGCCGTCAGAAAAGGTTGTGCCGAGGGGCGTATCGGCGATGTGGGTTACGATGCCGAAATGAATTTCGAGCGGCTGGTTTCGCTTCGTCCCGATATAGTGTTGATCTACGGCATCTCGGGAGAAAACTCTACGACCACCGGCAAGCTCGACGAACTTGGAATACCGTATTTCTATATAGGCGATTATCTGGAGGAGTCTCCGCTCGGCAAGGCCGAATGGCTGGTCGCCGTGGGCGAAATTGCCGGCTGCGGCGCTGAGGCGCGTGAACGCTTTGATTCGATCTCCGTGCGGTATGAACGTATGCGCAATCGCGTTGCTTCGGCCAAATCTATTGAGCAGCCGTCGGTTATGTTCAACAGCCCGTATGGCGATACGTGGTATATGCCTTCGTCGCGCAGCTATGTGGTGCGTCTTGTCGAGGATGCAGGCGGCGAGTATGTATACGACGGCAATGACGGCAATTCGTCGCTGCCCATAGATGCCGAGCTGGCGTATGTGCTGGCCGACAGGGCCGATTGCTGGATCAATGTAGGTACGTACGCTACTCTCGAGGCGCTTCGCAGTGCGATTCCGCGCTTCGCCGGAGCGCCTGCCGTGCGGAAGGGCAGGGTGTATGCTGCTGACAAACGCTCTACGCCGGCCGGCGGCAGCGATTACTGGGAGTCGGCCGTGGTCAATCCCGATCTTGTGCTGCGCGATATGATCACGATACTGCACCCCGAAATCGACTCCTCAGAACTGTATTACTACCGTAAACTCGAATAGAATGACTCGCCGCCGTACGTTGTTCGTCTTTCTGTCGCTGCTGTGCGCGGTGCTGCTGGCTGTCGATCTGTCGACCGGCTCCGTCGCAATCTCTTTGCGCGACGTGTGGGCGGCGCTCACGGGCGGCGAATGCGATGCGGTGACGCGCGACATAATCCTCAAAATACGTCTTATAAAGGCCGTTGTGGCTGTTGCGGCCGGCGCGGCGTTGTCGGCGAGCGGTTTGGCTATGCAGACTCTGTTCCGGAACCCGTTGGCCGGCCCGTATGTGCTCGGCGTGTCGTCGGGGGCGAGTTTGGGCGTGGCGCTGTTCCTGCTCGGTGCGCCGGTGTTCGGCATCGGTGCCAACTCGATCCTGCGCTCTGTGGGATTGGCCGGTGCGGCGTGGATCGGCTCGGCGGCCATTCTGGCGTTGGTGCTTGCCGTCAGCCGCCGCATAAAGGATATTATGGTGATATTGATCTTGGGTATGATGTTCTCGTCGGCTGTCGGCGCTGTTGTGCAGATGCTTCAGTACCTGAGCAATGAGGCTTCGCTCAAGGCATTCGTGGTGTGGACGATGGGTTCGTTAGGCGATGTCACTACGATGCAGCTGGCGTTGATGCTGCCGGTGGTAGTCATCGGACTGGCTATGTCCGTGGCGGCGATCAAGTCGCTCGATATGCTGCTGTTAGGTGAAAATTACGCCCGCACTATGGGACTCGATGTAGCCCGTTCGCGTCTTACGATACTTGTCGCTACTGTACTGCTGGCCGGTACAGTGACGGCGTTCTGCGGCCCGATAGGGTTCGTGGGGCTGGCCGTGCCGCACATTGCGCGGATGAGTTTCGCCGCGGCCGATCACCGTACGCTGATGCCGGCCTCGATGTTGATCGGTGCTGCGCTGCTGCTGTTTTGCGATATAGTATCCAAGAAGTCCGGCTTTCCGGTCAATACCGTCACTGCATTGACCGGCATACCGGTCGTTATCGCGGTCGTAATACGTAAAAAAAGCATATTCTGAATGATCCGTCTCGACAATATCACCCTTGGTTATGGCGACCGTCTGTTGCTCACCGATGTATCCGCCAACTTCGACAGAGGCCGCCTCACGGCGTTGATCGGCCGCAACGGCACCGGCAAGAGTACTCTGCTGCGCGCCGTGGCCGGACTGGAGAGGCTGCGCGGCGGTGCTGTCGAGATCGACGGCCGGCGTCTCGAACGTCTCGCCGGCGGCGAAGCTGCCCGATTGGTGGCCTTCGTGGCCACGGACAAGGTGCGTATTGCCAATCTGAAGTGCGAGGACCTTGTGGCGTTGGGCCGCGCGCCGTATACCAACTGGATAGGGCGCCTGCAGCAGATCGACCGCCGCATAGTGGCCGAATCTTTGGAGATGGTGGGAATGGCCGGCTTTGCCGAGAAGAGTATGGATACGCTTTCCGACGGGGAGTGCCAGCGCGTGATGATCGCCCGCGCTTTGGCTCAGCAGACGCCGGTGATCCTGCTCGACGAGCCGACGGCGTTTCTGGATATGCCCAACCGCTATGACCTGTGCTCCCTGCTGCGTACACTGGCGCACGATGGGAGCAAGACCATTCTATTCTCAACCCACGAACTGGATATTGCCACCACGATGTGCGACGATATCGCCTTGATCGATACGCCACGGTTGGTGCACCTGCCTGTGGAGCAGATGATAGGCAGCGGTGCGATCGACCGCCTTTTCGGTCGTCGTCAGTGACTGTGCCCGTCGTCGGGCGTGCAGCAGCAGTCGCAATCTTCCGATATGCCCGTTTCGGTCTCGAGCGTCACGTGAGTAATGCCCTTTTCAGCCAATGCGGCCCGTATGGCGTGACGTACGGCTGCAGCCCGTTCCATATCGTGCAGCACGATATGTGCAGTGAGCGCATTTTCGGTAGTGCTTATGGCCCAAATATGTACGTGGTGTACACTGCTGACGCCGTCTATCGCTGCAATAGCCGCTTCGACATTCTCCTTGTCGATTCCGTCGGGTACGCCGTCCATCGACAGTCGTATGGAACCTGCGAGCAGGCTCCAAGTCGAGTAAACTATCACCACTGCGACAACAAGACCGATGATCGGATCGAGAGACGTCCAGCCGGTGAAACCTATAACTATGCCCGACACCACTACGCCCACCGATACGAGCGTGTCGGCGATCATATGCAGATATGCCCCCTTGACATTCAGGTCGTGATCCTTGTCGTGCATGAACAGCCATGCTGTCAGCAGGTTGATCGCTACACCGACGCCTGCTGTCCACGCTATGGCGCCGCCTTCGACCGCGTGCGGCGTCAGGAGTTTGCTGATACTTTCGGCTACGATTATGCCTACGGCCACCAGCAGTATTACCGCATTGAGCAGCGATATGAGTATCGTGGCCTTGCGGTAGCCGTAGGTATAGCGCGATGTAGCCTGCCGCTTCGACAGTCTGAAGGCCAGCATTGCCAGCACTAACGACACCACGTCGCTGAGGTTGTGACCGGCATCGGCTACGAGTCCCATCGAGTCGAACGTGATGCCTATCGCTGCCTCTATGGCGACGTATGCCGCATTAAGCAGAATACCGAACCGGAATGCTCGGTTGAGATGATCCGACGGTACGTGATGATGGTGGTGATGTTCCATAATCGTAATGTGTTAAAATTCAAGCGGCCGCATCGAAACGCATATGGCCGCTTTTCTGGTTTGCCGTTGGGTTTTGGTTACACCTCGCCGCCATACTGCATAAGGAACGACTTTATGAACTGGTCGATATCGCCGTCCATAACAGCCTCGACATTCGAGGTCTGACAGCCGGTGCGGTGGTCCTTCACGCGGCGGTCGTCGAATACGTACGAACGTATCTGCGATCCCCATTCGATGCGTTTCTTGGTTGCTTCGAGCGCCTGCTGCGTGGCCATGCGGCGGTCGAGTTCGCGCTGGTACAGCTTCGAGCGCAGTATGCGCAGCGCATTCTCGCGGTTCTTGGGCTGGTCGCGCGTCTCGGTGTTCTCGATGAGGATCTCCTCCTCGACGCCGGTGTCCGGATCCTTGTACAGGTAGCGCAGACGTACGCCCGACTCCACCTTGTTTACATTCTGACCGCCGGCGCCGCTGCTGCGGAATGTATCCCACGACATACGGCTCTTTTCGATGTTGATCTCAATGCTGTCGTCCACGGCCGGCGAGACGAATACCGACGCGAAAGTGGTCTGACGCTTGTTGTTGGCATTGAACGGCGAGAGCCGCACCATACGGTGTACGCCGTTCTCGCTCTTGAGATATCCGTATGCGAAGTCGCCGTCGAACTCGACGGTGCAGGACTTGACGCCCACCTCGTCGCCGGCCTGATAGTCCTGAATGCGGACCTTGTATCCGTGCGCCTCACCCCAGCGGGTGTACATACGCAGCAGCATCGACGCCCAGTCGAGCGCCTCGGTGCCGCCGGCGCCGGCATTGATATCCATAATGGCGCCCATCTTGTCCTCCTCGCCCTGAAGCATATTGCGCAACTCGAGCGCCTCGGTCTTTTCGACGGTCTGTGCGTACAGTGCATCGGCCTCCTCGTCGGTGGCGGCTCCCTCGCGCAGAAAGTCGGGCATCAGCTGCAGGTCGTCGACCAAGCGGGCGAGCGAGTCGTAATCATCGATCCAGCTCTTTATGCCCGATATTTTGCGCAGCTGCTCTTGAGCGCGTTCGGGATTGTCCCAGAAATCGGGTTCCTGTGTCTTCTCCTCCTCGTTTTGGAGTTCTATTCTTCGCTGATCGATGTCAAAGGCACCTCCCCAGCGTATCCAGACGCCTTATAACCTCTTTAATCTGTTCTTCGGTAATCATTTCCCCTGTTCTTTTTGTCTTTGTTTGCTGTTATATAGTTCTATTGCGTACCCGAGCAGCAGCCCGAGGCTCAGACACAGCCCCAGCGAATCGAAGATCGTGCCGAACATTGTGCCCAAGGCTAAACCGATAGCGAAGCCGTAGCCCTCGCGGTATTTTTTATTCGATTTCCCAGTCATAGCCGTCCTTGCGATCTTTGACACGTATGCCTATCTCTGTCAGTCGGTTGCGGATTTGGTCCGACAGCGCCCAGTTCTTCTCGGCCTTGGCCTGCTGGCGCATCGTGAGCAGCAGCTCCACCAACGGCGTGACCATATCGTTGCCCGAGGTGCCTGCCGCCTTTTCGTCGCGCAGTCCGAGTATGTCGAATACATAGAGCTTCACCGTATTGCGCAGCTGCTCCAAGTCGGCGGCAGAGATTGTCTGCTGCCCTTCGGCGAGCTGATTTATGATGCGCACCCAGTCGAACAGTGCCGAGATTACCATAGGCGAATTCAGGTCGTCGTCCATCGCTTCGGTGCAGCGGTGTTCCAGATCGGCGACATCCACCGTGGAACTGTCCGAAGCTTTGACCTTGTCGAGTGTTTCGACACCCTTCATGAGGCGGTCCAATCCCTTTTCGGCAGCCTTGAGAGCATCGTTCGAGAAGTCGAGCGTCGAGCGGTACTGTGCCTGCAGGATAAAGAAGCGGACGGTCATCGGAGAGTATGCCTGCTCAAGCAGCGGGTGGTTGCCCGTAAAGAGCTGCTCGAGGGTGATGAAGTTGCCGAGCGACTTACCCATCTTCTGTCCGTTGATAGTGATCATATTGTTATGCACCCAGTAGCGTGCCGAGTCGTGTCCGCAGGCGGCTGTTGACTGGGCGATTTCGCACTCGTGGTGCGGGAACATCAGGTCCATACCTCCGCCGTGAATGTCGAACCGCTCGCCCAAGTACTTGGCGCTCATTGCCGAGCACTCCATATGCCAGCCCGGGAACCCGTCGCTCCACGGCGAGGGCCAGCGCATAATGTGTTCGGGCGCAGCCTTTTTCCACAGGGCGAAGTCGTAGGAGTTGCGTTTGTCGCTCTGGCCGTCCAGCGTGCGGGTGTTGGCCTTTATGTCGTCGAGATTGCGTCCCGAAAGTTTGCCGTAGTTGTATTTGGCGTTGTATGCGTCGACGTCGAAATATACTGAGCCGTTGCTGATGTATGCGAAACCGTTGTCGAGAATGCGCTTGACATACTCGATCTGCTCGATGATGTGGCCCGAGGCGTGCGGCTCGATCGAGGGCGGAAGCACCCCGAGTGCGCGCATAGCATCGTGGTAGCGTTCGGTGTAGTACTGCGCCACCTCCATCGGCTCGAGCTGCTCGAGGCGGGCTTTTTTCGATATCTTGTCCTCGCCGTCGTCAGCGTCGTGCTCGAGGTGGCCGACATCGGTTATGTTGCGCACGTAGCGGACCTTGTATCCCGCAGCCTTGAGGTAGCGGAACAGCAGGTCAAACGTGATTGCGGGACGCGCATGTCCCAGATGCGGATCGCCGTATACGGTGGGTCCACAGACATACAACCCTACAAATGGCGGGTTGTAGGGTGTGAACACCTCTTTCTTGCGCGAAAGAGTGTTGAAAAGCATCAGATTGGCTTTCATAACACTTTATTGTTTTGAAAAATATGAACCGATAAAGATACGAATTAACAGCGAATTTGCAAAATATCGTCCGCAGATTCCTGTTTTACACCCTCAGGGCAGGCCGAAACCGGCGGTGACGCTAATGAAAAATACTCCGCGAAATGATTTCCGCGGAGTATTTTTCAGTCCGGAAATTCGCCGGAGCTATGCCGTAACCTTCTTGCGGCTGCGCTTGGTCTCCATCGCCTTGTCAAGCTCGTTGATGAAGTCGGAGAGCACGTTCATATAGTTGATAAACGCCTCGTAAGCTGAATCATAGGGATTGAAATAGCTGTGTACGTCACCGTCCGAGAACCACTTGGTAGCCATATAGTAGAAGTGGTCGGAGGTCTGGAGGAAATTCCATACGCGGTCGAAATAGGGGTTCTTCAGGGCGCGGACCTTGTCTTTCTGAGCGTACAGCTTCGAGAAGGCCTCGTTCTGCAGCTCGTTGCCGAGCCAAGCCGTGACGTCACGCTCCTCATCGGCCCACGACATTGCGTGCGGGCAGTAGAGCACTGAAACAGGCTGGTATTTGGCGGCAGTTTCTGTTACCGTGCCGAACTCCAGTTCTCCCGTGGCAAGGGCCTTCTTGGGCAGTGCGCGCATGAAGTCGAAGATTCCCGTCTCAGCCCACTGGTGTTCGCCGAAGGTCTCATAATCCATGAACAGGTTGATTATCTCGCCGTTCTCGGACTTGAGCCACTCGACATACTTATCGGCTGTCAGCGGATATTCGCTCCAGCTCTTGTTCGAGAAGCGGAATGCGATGTCGTCGCTCAGCTTGTAGTTGCGCAGCAGCAGGCGCATCTTCTGATCCAGTGCGTTGGCGTACACGTAGTCGGGACTCTTCCAGCCTAATACGTGTCTTGCCCCCTCGGCCAGCATAGCCTTGAAGCCCATTTCTGCCACGTAGTGTCCGATTTGGTCGGAGTAGATAAGCTCGGTGTTGCGGAATGCGGTCGGCTTGTGGCCGAACTCCTTCTTTATCAAAGCAGTGTGGGCCTTGACTTCGCGCTCGAACTCGCTGCGGTCGGCCAGCGCCGAGAGCGAATGCGAGTAGGTTTCGGCCAAGAACTCAACGCAGCCCGTTGCAGCCAGTTCCTTGAACGAATCGAGAACCTCGGGAGCGTACTCGCGGAACTGGTCGATAGCCGTGCCGGTGATCGAGAAAGTGACTTTGAATGCGCCTTTGTTCTCCTTGATCAACTTGAGCAGCAGGGTGTTCATAGGCAGGTAGCACAGTCGTGCGACCTTCTGAAGAATCGACTGGTTGGTCAGTTCGTCCAGATAGTTATGATCCTTCCCCATATTGAAGAACCGGTACTTGCGCAGACGCAGCGGCTGGTGTACCTGAAAATATAGACAGATTGTTTTCATATTTGTTTTTACTTGATTACCGATTCGTAAACTGCTTTGATTTTGGCTGCGGCGTTATCCCACTTGAGACCTGTAACCTCCTCCAAACCCTTGCGGGCGAACATCTTGGACAGAGCGGGGTAGCATACCAATGCGTGAATGGCGTCGGCCATCGCATCGACGTCCCAGTAGTCCACCTTGACGGCGTAATCCAGCACTTCGGCTACGCCCGACTGCTTGGAGATGATCACCGGAACATTGGACTTCATGGCCTCCAATGGCGAGATGCCGAACGGCTCCGATACCGACGGCATAACATATACGTCGCTCAGAGTGAACATCTTGTGTACATCATCGCCGCGCAGGAAACCCGTGAAGTGGAAGCGGTCGGCGATACCCAAACGGGCCACGCGGCGTATCACGTGGTTCATCATATCGCCGCTGCCGGCCATAACGAAGCGGACGTTGGGCACCCGTTTGAGCACCTTGGCCGCCGCCTCGACAAAGTAGTCTGGACCCTTTTGGTAGGTGATGCGGCCGAGGAACGTCACTATCTTGTCGTCCACGCCGCGCTCGGCCTCGTTGCCGGCGCCCTCGGCGAAGCGCACCGCATTGTGCACCGTCACGACCCGATCGGCCGGAATGCCGTACTTCTCGATGACGATGTTGCGCGTGAGGTTGCTCACGGCGATGACCCTGTCGGCAGCCATCATACCGGCGCGTTCGATCGCGTAGGTCTGCTCGTTGATATTTTCGCCGCTGCGGTCGAACTCCGTGGCGTGCATATGCACCACAAGGGGTTTGCCCGATACGCGTTTGGCCGCGATGCCGGCGAAGTAGGTCAGCCAGTCGTGGGCGTGGATTACGTCGAACTGTCCTTCGAGATCCTTTGCCACCTGAGCTGCGACCATAGCGTAGCGCGCAACCTCCTCGAGCAGGTTGGCTCCGTATTTGCCGGAGAACGTATAGCGTTGTTTCCATACGTCGCCGCTCTGCCATACGCGGTGTCCCGTCTTGACGTACTGGTCGTGGTAGGACGCGTACTCCTCGGGCGATATGTAGGGTACCATATTCGAATCGATATGGATAAAGGTCATTTTGTTCCAAATGTCTTCAGCCCCTTCCGTCGGTCCGAATTCGGCTTCGACATCGCTGGCATTGACCACATGCACGAAACGCTGGTCCTCGTCGCCCGAAGCCTTTGGCATCACGAAGATGACCTCCACTCCGTTCTTGGCCAGTCCGCGGGTCATACCGTAGCAGGCCGTACCGAGTCCGCCGGCGATATGGGGAGGGAACTCCCAACCGAACATTAATACTCTCATAATATCCTCCTTGTTATTTGTTTTTCTTCACTTTGGCGGACTTCTTGGCAGGCTTCTTGGCCTCGCCTCGGTAGCCCTCGATCATCTCGAGTATACGCAGCACGGCGCCTACGCTCCACGCCTGCGAAATGGCTCCGCGGGGAGCGTGCGGGGGATCGCCGTCATATATTTCGTTTATCGAGCCGATGCCCGACGTCGTCAGATCCTCTTCGAAGTTGGCAACCATCTCCTCGGCTACGGGTATGAACGCCGCGCCCTTCAGGTCGAAGCCGGCCTTGGCGTAGTGCTCCAATAACCATACCCATACCGTACCCTGATGATAAGCCAGATCGCGCGTGCGCTGGTCGCCCTCGATGCGTCCCTCGTAGAGCGGGTTGCGGGGCGACAGGGTGCGCAGTCCCTTCGGGGTGAGCAGGTGCTGGCGTACGGTGCGGAATACATTCAGGCACTGCTCGGGCGTCAGCATCTTGTTGTCGAGCGAGCAGGCGATGATCTGGTTGGGACGAATGAACATATTGGCATTGCCCTGCTCGTCGACGTAGTCGGCTAAATAGCCCTCCTCGTCGGACCAGAACTTCTCCACGAATGCGCTTTGGATCTTCGCGGGCATTTTGCCCCACTCCTCCGTGAAGGCCTTGTCCTTGAACTTGCGAGCAAGTGCGAGAGTGTAGCATACGGCATTGTACCACAGTGCATTCACCTCTACCTGCATTCCTTCGCGTCCTGTTACGGGGTGTCCGTCTACAACGGCGTCCATCCACGTCATAGCCAGCGACGGGTGGGCGGCGTGAACCAGTCCCGATTCATCGACGCGCACGTATGCCCCTATGCCGCGGCGGAATGCGTCGAGAATATCTTTCATCTTGTCGCCGTAGCGGCTCCAAATCTCCTTTGCTCCGATATGTTTTTCGAGCTGCTGCAGTGTCCAGAAGAACCACAGCGCGGCGTCCACCGAGTTGTACGCTTCGCCCATATTCGGGAACAGCCCGTCCTTCATATCGCGCGTCATAGTGTCAATGGCGTCGCAGCAGCTCTTGACATCGCCCTGCGTGAGGGTGATGCCCGGCAGGGCGATGAAGGTGTCGCGTCCCCAGTGGCCGAACCACGGGTAGCCGGCAATGACCTCGGTGCGGTCGCCGCGGCGGACGATGAACTGACGCGCGGAGTGGCGCAGGCAGCTCAGGAAATCGACCTTGTCGGTGCGGCGTCCGATCTCCTCCTCGAAGAGTTTGTCGATGCCCTCGGCGGAGTTCATCTCCTCGAGCGAGCAGGAGAAGATGATGCTTTCGCCCTTGTGTATCTCGCCCTCGAAGTAGCCGGTGGTCATCAGATCCTCGTGCGAGGGATAGCCGCGGCGCGCCTCCTCGGCGTACTCGAAGTTGTAGTACCAGTCGGGTGCGGCGACGAACTCCATATCCTTGTTGTCGGTCTGCATATAGAGCCACGGGAACTCGGAGTACAAACGGCTCTTGACGCCGTTCATCACCGGATAGGAGTGTCCGTTGGCCCACATATTGGCCGAGCCTACGGTGTGGTTCTCGCGGAATGCGAGGAACGGGCGCAGACGCAGCAGCGTACGCGAGTGGGCATCGAGCAGGGTATAGCGTATCAGCAGCTGTGTGCGGGAGTGTATCCACAGCATCTCCTTGCGCAGCACTACGCCTCCGACGCGGTAGGTAATGGTCGGGGTGGGGGTGTACTGGAAATCGGTGATGTACTTGTGACCGCGCGGCTCGTAGATACCCGGGTAGCGGTGCAGCGCCAGATTGAATGACTGGTCGTGCTGAATGACTGTTTCGTCCAACGAGGAGAGCAGTACGAAACGCCTGTCGCTGTCGTCTATGGGCGTTACAACCAGACCATGATACTTGCGCGTGTTGCAGCAGACTATCGTGGTACTCATGTAACCGCCGCGGCGATCCGTCGAAAGCATTTCGCGCTGTAGCGAATACTCGAGGTTGCCAAGTTGGTCCTTGTCGAATTTAAGTACGGACATATTTTTCAGTTTAATAATGTTTAGTTCAGAATACAAACGATGCTATAAAGATAGCTATATTTTCGTGAAAAACAATGCTATCTGCACTTTTTTTTATTTTTGGTCCGAATTTGTCATCGGCTGTATATGATATGACGAGGACGGAAAACCGTTTGTGCGATCTTCCGTCCCGTTCAGAAGTGTCTCTATGCCCATTTTACGAGGGCGAAGTCCATACGGTGGGGCAGTTTCGGATTCTTGGGGAATACGCGCAGCGCCACGTCGTACGAACCGGTGCGTTCGGGCGTGAGGTCGAGCGAGTACAGAATGCGGCTGCCGTCCACGCGCTCGATGCTCAGCTCGCTGGTAGAGATCACCTTGACTCCGTGGCCCGTCTCTATCTGCTTGGCCATCACCATTTCCACGCCGATATCCTCAGGATGCAGTCCGGCGATGTCGACGGTAACCTCGTAGCGGTACATATTGCCAACGTAGATCGCCTCCTTGCCCATATTGATCTGCTTGACATCCAAAACCTGAACCTTGTCCCATACGGCCGAGACCTTGCGTTTCCAAGCGGCTATTTCGCGGGCGAGGGTGTAGTCTCCGGCCACCATAAGACGGTGACGGTCGCGCAGCTTGTTGTAGAAACGCTCCTCGTAGTCGCCGAGCATACGGTTGGTGGTGAAGTTCGACGCGATGTCGGCAATGCAGCTCTTGACAGAGTGTATCCATTCGTAGGGGATATTGTCCGTGCCGCGGTTGTAGTACTTGGGCACGATCTCCTCCTCGATGGTGGTGTAGATCATTTCAGCGTCGAGTTCGTCTTGGAAGCTCTGGTCGGCGTAGGTGCGCTCCATAGGCAGCGCCCAGCCGGCGCCTTTCTTGTAGCCTTCTACCCACCAGCCGTCGAGAACCGAGAACTGCATAACGCCGTTCATAACACACTTTTCGCCGCTGGTGCCCGAAGCCTCCAAAGGACGGGTCGGGGTGTTGAGCCATACGTCGACGCCCTGAACCATCTTGCGGGCCAGCTCCATATCGAAAGCTATATGGACACCTTCTGCGCCTCGAGCGACAAGGTCGTCGCCCACTTCCACGAGTGGATGACCTCGAGCGGCGGTCTCTACCTGCGCAAGCACTCGCCATACACCGCAACCTGCTTCACCACCCACGCCACC
>CAYYUW010000189.1:0-4504 GCA_964474985.1 uncultured Alistipes sp.
CATAACACCTATCAAGGTAGCTAATGCCGCACCTGTCACCTGCCCGAGCGAGGCAACGATCAAAACGCGGAAATGCCCCGAACGCAGGGGCACGGTATCCATATCGAACTGTTCGGCGGTCATAATGTTATCGATTATGACACGACCGGTTCAACAAGTATGCCAACCGTCAGGCGGCAAGCTCAGCCGATAGCGGCCAGCCACTCCATTACGTCTACGGCATCGGGATAGTCGGTGAGCGAAGGGTGCTGTGCAGCACCGATGGGAACGGCTCTAAGCAGTGGCTTGCAATCCGGCCGCCGCTGCAGGAACGGCTCGGGAGAGTTGCAGACAACGCACTGTATCTGAACTTCATTTTGATCGAGATATTCGACTGCTTCGTCCATCGAATCGTAAAATGAATAATCTATCTGACTTATCGCTGCGGGGAATCCGCGCTGCTCGACAAGCAGCGAATGCCCGAGATCAATGAATGCGACGCCGTCCATAGTCAGCACCGCCTGCCGCTGCCGGTAATTGTCGATATAGCCTTTGTTGAAACCGGTGCGGGCCGACAGTGCGGCCGCCAGCCGCCCGATGGAGAAATCGCGCGGCAGCAATATCGACGAGACATTGCGGCAACCGAGTCCTGAATACGAATATATATCATCGGCAAGAGCCACCAGCTGTCCGTCGCTCTCCCCGCCGCTGAGCAGTGCGACCGAGGAGCGGCTTCCGCGAAGCAGCAGCGGCAGAGATCCGTACCGCGACCGGAAAAGGCGCACAGCATTGTCGCTGCCGGTAGCGATGACCGCATCGGGATGCTCGCCGGCAAATATGCGCACGGGGGCTGCGGGATCGATCTCGGCAATGAGCGACACCATATATTCCATAAGGGCGCGATCCTTGCCCGACGGTTTGACAAGGCACGTGTGTCCGCTGCACAGTACGCACAGCATATCGAAAAAGCCGACTAACGGAATATTGCCGGCCATAACGACCAGCACGGTGCGCGGCTCGGATACGGGCAGCATAGGGTAGTGCGACAGCCAACTGCCGAGATACCCGCTGTCGAGCATCTCCGAGCGTATAGCCTCCACAGCCCCAAGGATTTCAGGGCGCGAGAACCACGCATTGCCGGTCACTGCAGCCTCTATGGCCCGCTGCGATTCCGCGTCGCTGCCGAATGAAGCCAAACGGCGGCCGAGATTAACGAAAAGTTTGTCGTTCATGATCCGAATAATGAGAGGACAAAAATACGCAATTTTTTCCGAGCCGCACTTTAGTGCGGGCCGAGTGGTGCGTTTTTTGATCGATAATTTGCCGTATTCGAAAAAATGGTTACCTTTGTGCCGCGAATAACATCATTGCGATTGTTTATCCGAACAGTCGTTTTTCACACAACCACAGAAAAAATTCGATAAATTATGCAAGATATAGATGCGTTAAAAGCGAAAAGCGTTGCCGAGCTGCGCGAAATCGCACGTGCATTGGGCATTGTCGAACCGATGAAAAAGAAGGAGCTGATTGAGCGCATAGCCAATGGCAATGCGCCGCAGGAGCCTGCAGCCGAAGAGCCAAGACCCAAACGCGGACGCCGCCCGCGGGTCAACACGCTGCGGATCGAAGATGCCAAAACCAACATTCCGGTTCCGGAACAGACCGTAACAGCCGCTCCGGCTCCTGCTGTCGAGCCTGCACCCGCACCGGAACCCGAACCCAAGCAGCCGCCCGTGGAACAGCCCCAACCCAAGAAGCGCGGCCGCAAGCCCAAGATAAGGATTCCAGAGCCGGCAGTACAGCCGCAGGAGCCGTCGGAACCTGCTCCGCAAACAACGCCGGAGCCTGCCGAGACCCCCAAGACACCGGTGGAGCTGCCCGAACTGGAGTACGAGACCGTGCCCAACGAGCATTACATCCGTGAAAACGAAGTCATAACCAAGGATGATTTCGCCGGTGAGATCGAGGGTGAAGGTGTCCTCGAGGTGATGTCGGACGGATACGGATTCCTCCGCTCGGCCGATTACAACTATCTCAACTCGCCGGACGACATATACGTCTCGCCGTCGCAGATCAAGCTGTTCGGATTGAAGCCGGGTGATACGGTCAGCGGTATGATCCGTCCGCCGAAGGAGGGCGAGAAGTATTTTCCGCTAATCAAAGTCACGGAGATCAACGGTCTGGCGCCCGAATACGTCCGTGACCGCGTGCAGTTCGAGTTCCTCACGCCGCTGTTCCCGAGCGAGAAGTTCGACCTCACCAGCAACGGGCACAACTCGATATCCAACCGCGTGGTGGATCTATTTTCGCCTATCGGCAAAGGTCAGCGCGGCTTGATCGTCGCACAGCCGAAGACCGGCAAGACCGTACTGCTGCAATCCATAGCCAACGCCATAGCCGACAACCACCCCGAGGTATATATGATCGTGCTGCTCATCGACGAGCGACCTGAAGAGGTGACCGAAATGGCCCGCAACGTAAAGGCCGAAGTCATCGCATCGACATTCGACGAGCAGGCCTCGCGCCACGTCAAGGTAGCCGAAATGGTGCTGGACAAGGCCAAGCGTATGGTCGAGTGCGGCCACGACGTTGTGATATTCCTCGACTCGATAACCCGTTTGGCGCGTGCCTACAACTCGGTGCAGCCGGCTTCGGGCAAGGTTCTTTCGGGCGGTGTCGACGCCAATGCGCTGCACAAGCCCAAACGGTTCTTCGGCGCCGCGCGAAACACCGAGGAGAAAGGTTCGCTGACGATTATCGCCACCGCCTTGATCGACACCGGCTCGAAGATGGACGAAGTGATCTTCGAGGAGTTCAAGGGCACGGGCAATATGGAGCTGCAGCTCGACCGCAAGCTCGCTGACAAGCGCATCTTCCCCGCCGTGAACGTGATAGCATCCGGCACCCGACGCGAAGATCTGCTGCTCAGCAAGGAGGTCACCTCGCGCACGTGGGTGCTGCGCCGTTTCCTCTCGGATATGACCACCGTCGAGGCGCTCGAACATACCAAGAAACACATGGAGCAAACGCGCAACAACGAGGAGTTCCTTATAACTATGAACCAATAAAACGAATTACAGCCCAATGAAGAAACTTTTTATCGCCGCGCTGCTGCTGTTATCCGCCAGTTCGGCGCTGGCATGGGGTCCCAAGGGGCACGACATCGTGGCCTATATCGCCGAATGCAACGTTGACAAGAAGGTTAAAGCCAAGGTAATAAAGGCTCTCGACGGCCACACGTTCACCTACTACTCGTCGTGGCCGGACAATATCCGCAATATACCCGAGTACCGCCACACTTCGACGTGGCACTATGCCAATGTGGACGAAGGCTATACCTACGAAACGATGCCTAAGAATCCCAAGGGCGACGTGCTGACCGCCGTAACGTTGATCGTCGAGAAGCTCAAAAGCGGGGACCTTTCACCCGAGGAGGAGAACATATATCTCCGTTTTCTGATACATTTCGTGGGGGATATGCACTGCCCGATGCACGCCGGACACCTGAGCGATTTGGGTGGCAATACGGTCAAGGTCAAGTGGTTCGGCCGCGAGGTCAAGCTGCACGCCGTATGGGACGACCTGATGCTCGAAAACGTCCGCAAATGGAGCTACACCGAGTGGCGGCGCGAAATCGACCGCTGCACCCGTGAAGAGCGCGACGCCATAGCCGCCGGCACGCCGCTCGACTGGCTGGAGGAGACGCTCGAAATATGCAAGGGTGTCTACGAGGCGTCACCCGCGGGCAGCGAATTGTCGTGGGACTACCAGTTCGAAAACTTTCCCGTTCTCGAGATGCAGCTGCGCCGTGCCGGCTATCGTTTGGCCCGTCTGCTGAACGAAATATACCGCTGACGGAGAATCCGCTGCGATACACCACAGGGCTGTCTGACAATATGCGTCAGGCGGCCCTGTTTTTACGTGCCAAACGGGCCGCAGAGATCGAAATAGTCATATATGAGTATTACACACAACGGATATTTACACTATCTTTGTACTCGATTTTATGAAAATACAGACATATATATCCATATTAGCTGCAATGTTCGGCTTCGAGGCAGCATCCGCCCAACTGCGCGGAACAGTGACCGACACAGACGACGCGCCCCTTGCCGGCGCTACCGTAGTTTGGGCTGGAACCACCACAGGAACCGCCGCAGACAGCGACGGCCGCTTCGAGATCGGACGTGTCAAGGGCACGGACAGACTCGTAGTCAGATTCATCGGCTTCGAAACAGACACGTTAACCGTACCCGCATCGCAAAAGGCTATCGCCGTGCGGCTGTCGCCAGCCGAACTGGAGGAGGTCATAGTCACGGGCCGGCAGACCGGTGTGGCCAAGAACCGCTACGACGTGATAAATTCGGAACGCATATCCTCGAGTGAGCTGCTCAAGGCTGCCTGCTGCAATCTTGGTGAGAGTTTCGAGACCAACCCGTCGGTGGACGTATCGTACAGCGATGCCGCTACCGGAGCACGTCAGATACGCCTGCTCGGACTGTCGGGCAGCTATGTGCAGATGCTC
>CAYYUW010000190.1:0-2827 GCA_964474985.1 uncultured Alistipes sp.
GATTATGCCCAAGTCCTTGGCGATACGGCAAGCTTCGATAGAGTTTTTGACTTTTAGTTTTTGTAGGATCTGCTGTCGGTGGCGGCTGACGGTGTTGATGCTTATGGATAGGGCGTCTGCGATATGTTTGCTTGTCAGGCCGCTGTCGATAAGGCGCAGCACCTGTTTTTCTCTTTGGGACAGTATTCGGGAGTCGTTCCGTTTTCCCAGTTCGGTCATTTGGCCGGTTATGGAGTCGACGACGCGGCCGCCGGCGGGGAATCCGTGAGGCATCGGAGTGTAAAGGCACAGGGCGAAACGGATGCCGGACTCGGGGGACGAGGCGATGTAGAACATTCGGTGCAGCACGGGGATATATTCGCCTTGGGCATTTTTCATCCGCAACGGCTCTACCAGATAGCAGTCTTTGCGCCGGCTTCGGGGCAAGTGCTTTATGTAGTGGAAAAAACGTAGTTCCAGCAGGTATTTGTCGTGGAGATCGTCGGGGTGGATGCGTTTGAGTATTTCCTTTTCCCATATCGAGCCGATGCGCTGTCCGTCATCGGTGGGGGACATTCCAAGTATACGGGCGAAGCCTCCGTAATATATATAGCTGTCGCCGGCATACATATCGCTCAGCACTGCCAGCGCATTTTCCACATTGGCATAGCCTTGGGCGAGCAGCCGCAGCCTGTCGGAGTACTCCATGCCTGTCTGCTCGGCGGCAAAGTTTTGATTCATAAGCTCGTCGTTGAGCTGCCTTGCAATGTTCATCGCCGTAAAATGGTTATTTATAATCATTGTGCATTCTATCACAATGCCTTACCTTTGCAAAGATAATCAAAATGAATGATTGTTTATGAAAACCGAGAAGGAAAAGATGCTCGAAGGGGTATTGTACGACGCCAACAACGACCGCGAGCTGATAGCCGACCGTCTGAGGTGCAAGGAGCTGTGCCGCGAATACAATATGCTGCCGCCTGCGCAGACGGATTTGCGCGAGGATCTTCTGCGCCGTCTGCTGGGGTGGACTGGCAGCAGTTTCCTTATCGAGCAACCCTTTTACTGCGACTATGGATATAATATAGAGATAGGTGAGAATTTCTATGCCAATGTCAACTGCGTTATTCTGGACGAAGCCAAAGTGACTTTCGGCGATAATGTCTTCATCGCGCCCGACTGTGGATTCTATACTGCCGGACATCCTTTTGATGTGGAGCAGCGCAACAAAGGATTGGAATATGCCCGTCCGATTACGATCGGCAACAACGTATGGATCGGCGCACGGGTCTGTGTGCTGCCGGACGTTACGGTGGGCGATAACAGTGTCATCGGTGCAGGCAGCGTGGTGACCAAGGATATTCCCTCGGGCGTGCTGGCGGTGGGCAATCCGTGCCGCGTGGTGCGCAAACTGTGATACATACTAATTAAAAAACTATTTGATAAAGATGAGAAAAACACTTTTTTTGAGCCTGTTTGCAATGACGCTTTCGACCGTCGGTATGGCTCAGTCATTGGAGAAAATGCAGTGGTTCAACGAACCCGAACAGTGGGAAATCAAGTCGGGCAGCCTGACGATGTCGGTCACACCGCACAGCGACTACTGGCGCGTATCGCACTACGGATTCACGGTGGACGACGCTCCGTTCTACTACACTACCTACGGCGGCGAGTTCGAGGTCAAGGTGAAGGTCTCGGGTGACTACAAAGAGCGCTTCGACCAAGCCGGCCTTATGCTTAGAATCGACCACGAAAATTATATCAAGACGGGAATCGAATTTGTCGACGGCAAGTACAACCTCAGCACCGTCGTCACGCACCGCACATCCGACTGGAGCGTCATTACGCTCGAGGAGGCAGTTCCCTACATCTGGATCAAGGCCGTACGCCGATTAGATGCCGTCGAAATTTTCTATTCGTTCGACGACGTGAACTATACGATGATGCGTAACGCTTGGCTGCAGGACAATACGCCAGTGCAAGTGGGGCTTATGGCCGCCTGCCCCGACGGCGAAGGCTTCACGGCCGTATTCGAACACTTCAAGGTCAAGCACCTCCCCGACTGTCGGCGGCTGGAGTGGCTGAAAAAGAATCAGGAAGAGTAGGCCTGAGGCTGGCGGAGGCTTCGGCTTCGGTACGCGCGGCTTCAAAGAAGTCGCAGTTTGTCGCAGTGTGGTTTACGGACAATTATTGTTGCGAGCAGCAGCCTGTGGAGGTAAACGATAGCGAGCCTCCGCACGCCGGAGGCTGCGGCTCGCGCGACCTCAAAGAAGCCGCAACTTTGTCGCGACAAATGTTTGTCTCAATCATTCGCCGTAATTTGTTGCCGCAGATACTCGCGCCCGCCCTCCGCCCCTTTAGGGCGGGCGCGCGGGTTGCGTGGCAACCCGATATTTATTATAAATATGTTGCGAAAGTAGGTCTTGGCTGGCGGAGGCTTCGGCTTCGGTCCGCGCGACCTCAAAGAAGCCGCAACTTTGTCGCGACAGATCGACAGATTGCGCTATATTCTATCGCGCAGCAGCATCACCGAAAGCGATGCCATTTCGGCAACTCACACACACCTCCCCCAGCAGTCGGTCTGTTACAGTTTCAGGGGAGCGGCGATGCGGCGCATCTTTTCGGCTATGCGGTCATTGCAGAGGTTGCCGATACTGCCCTCGTGGGTATGGTGCACCTCACGCGTAGGCTTGTATTCGCCGTGCTGCACCTGCATTCCGATCCGGCGGTAGGCTTCGCGGAACGGCACTCCGGAGAGAGTCAGCCGGTTGACGTCCTCGACCGTGAACATATAGTCATACTTGCGGTCGGATGCGACGTCCTTGTTTATGCGAATGTGCTGCAGCAT
>CAYYUW010000191.1:0-6355 GCA_964474985.1 uncultured Alistipes sp.
TTAGATGGATATAGTGCGACCTTACCGGCGTCAATGGGGGGCAACAAAACTCCCATTATTGACGAAAAGGCCCTATACTGTGGTGAGACTCCTTGGGTTGAGGGTTATCGTGATAGAGTCGAAGCCGATAAATCCATTGCAAAGACAGAATCCGTTCCGTCATATTTGAGAAGAATGACAGTTGACGAAGCAAGAGTTATTCAGACTTTCCCTATGGAGTATAAATTTTGTGGCTCTCAATCAGCACAATACACCCAAATTGGCAATGCTGTACCTTGTAATCTATCTAAGGCGGTATGTTCTATGGTTATAGACGTACTCCGCGGTAAAATTCCAGTTCAATATTACTCTCTCTTCTAATATAATGGCATCGATCGATTTCAAAACTGCATTTATCGTTCTTGAACGTGCTCTCGTGGAGGCAGAGCCTCTCGATGATGATATTGCACAAACTATCCGCTCTGTGCTTACCGGCACACATAAGACATATCGTTATATTCTTGTTAATGCCCTTTTGGCAAAGGCTACTAATGAAAAGGTAAATATTTTGAGCTTACAGAAAGGTGACGGCAAAGGTGGTAAATTTGATGCCCGTTCTCTTTGTCATAAAGTCGTTGTTCCTTTCGAGAAATTAAAGCTTCCCGGCTGTTTAGGAGACTCAAATGAACCTTTTCTTAACAAACCGGCCCGATTTGTTTCATTGGCTAACACCAATGCAGTACGAGCAGGGAAAGACCGTGAGACTCTTGAAAAACTCATATCTATTCTCTCTCAAATAAACACGAGCGAGCAGGCTTACGCATATCTGAAATCTTCAATGGTTGTTCTCAAAAGCAATCACGAGGAATATCTTAAGAAATTCTCTGTTGGAGATGCGCTTATAGATGTTAGCGAGTTTTCTCAGCTTGTATTAGACTACATATATAAGATTACTGACCATACTCTGGATGGAGAGGTTTGTCCTCTTGTCGTATCTGTTTTAGAACAGTTTTACTTGGGAGGAGACTTTCGAGTTGTTCCTCATAAAGTAAATGAAAGCGGGTCTTCTTCAAAAGAAGTTGGTGATATTGATGTTTTTGACTTGGAAGGTACGTTAGTAAATGCTATTGAGGTTAAAGATAAATCTTTTTCAGAACAAGATGTTGTTCATGCTGTTACTAAATTTAGGCAGGCGCATCTCATCTCCAGTATGTTTATTTATGGTAAAAAAGTAGCATTTGATAAAGATAGCGTTTATACTGTTCTGAAAAAGATTGGCAGGGAGGGGCATTATTGCTGTCTGATCTCAATTCTCGATTATGCGAAAATGCGCATATCTGATTTGAAAGTAGTTACTGTGCGTGAATTTGTAGACGGCTTATTGAAATTTTCAAAAGCAATTAATGTCAAGGATGAAACAATCAACACAATAAAAGAAATTGCTAATCAAATTTTCTAAGTGGGAGATACGGCATTGCCGACAAGCTAATGTTGTGAACGGTTGAGTATGTTTATATGCGCTTGCATAATCGCCGGAGGCGCTTTGTCCCTATGATATTATAATACGCAAAGACATTGCAGGGAAAGCGGCAGGGTGGGTGGCGGCGGCTGATTGTGCTGGATAGGTCGTTTTCGTGTTTCGCTTTTTATCTGTATTTTTGCCCCCGAAACGAATGAAACCTGTTATGAGAAAATTGAGATTAGGCTGGCTTGTTATGGCCGCAGTGGCGCTGGTTGCCGTATCCTGTTCCGAGGATAATGATGAAAAGAAAGTCCGCACCGTCACTTTCGAGGCGGCGCAGCTCGATGACAAGGGCTATATCAACGACCGCGATTACACCGAGGGCGATATGGTCTTCACCAACCGGTACACGGCCGAGTACGGCTCGTGGAGCGGGTTTGCCGTGTCGAACCGCAAGGATACCTCTACGCCCGGGTATGCGAATATGTACAGCGTATATGCGGCCGGAGGCTCGGCCGGTTCGAGCAATTTCGCGGTAGCATACTACGAGGCTTACACCTCGACTCCGGCGACGATGTCGTTTGCCGCCGGAAAGGAGTTGGTGATCCGGTCGGTCGATGTCTGCAACTCGACATATGCCGCACTCGCTATTGTGAATGGCAGCGATTTCTCCCGCAAGTTCGCCTCCGGCGACTGGTACAAGGTGATTTTCACCGGTTACACCGCAGCCGGCGACCGCACCGGTACGGTCGATTTCTATGCGGCCGACTATCGCGGTTCGTCGCCATTTGTCTGCAGCGGCTGGACTGCGGTCGACCTGAGCGCATTGGGAGCGGTGAATCGTGTGGAGATCACTATGGAGTCGACCGATACCGGCAGTTTCGGTATCAATACCCCTTGCTACATCTGCATCGACAATGTGACATACGAACTGTAACAGCGGCAGCTTCGATGATGCGGGTCGCGGCGGTTCCCTTTGCGGAGCTTGCCGCGGCTCTTTTTTGTATCCGTATACTGTCGCCGCGTGTTTTTATTTTACGGCCGAATAGTTATCTTTGCATTCGAAAAACAAGAGAATATGCCTTCGATTACGATATATACCGACGGTTCGTCGTTGGGCAATCCGGGCGCCGGCGGTTATGGGGCGGTGTTGATTTCCCCTCCGTACCGCAAGGAGCTTAGCGCCGGATATCGTCTTACGACCAACAACCGCATGGAGCTGACAGCCGTCATCGCCGCTCTCGAGGTTCTTCGTTTCGACGGCTGCGACGTCACGCTCTACTCCGACTCTAAATATGTGGTGGACGCCGTATCCAAGGGGTGGGTCTTCGGCTGGGAGCGCAAGAACTTCGCCGGTCGCAAGAACCCTGACCTTTGGCGCCGGTTTTTGGCGGTGTACCGCCGTCACCACGTGCGGTTCGTGTGGGTCAAGGGCCACGCCGATACGGTCGAGAACAACCGCTGCGACCAGCTGGCCGTAGAGGCTGCCAATGGCCGCAATCTGCTCGAGGATACCGGATATGTGCCGGAACAATAGCGCTTTAAATGAATATTTGAAGATATGAACATTTTACTGCTTATTTTGGGGCTTGGTTTGATACTCGCCGGCGCCAATTTCCTGACTGACGGCGCCGCCGATCTCGCGCGCCGGTTTCGCATCTCTGAGTTTATAGTGGGCCTTACGATCATCGCTATCGGAACCTCCACCCCCGAGCTGGTCGTCAGCGTCATTTCCGCCCTGCACGGCAGCGGCGATATGGCCGTGGGCAATGTGGTCGGCTCAAATGTATTTAACGGCCTGTTGATCTTGGGCGTCACAGCATTGATCGCACCGGTACAGCTGACCTCCAACAACATCAAGAAGGATATACCTTTCGGTGTGCTGGCTTCGGTTGTTCTGTTGGTGATGTGCTCCGACGTATTGTTCGGCAGCGACATTAGCGACAATGTCGGCAGGGACGAGGGTGTCGTACTGCTGCTGCTGTTCATCGTCTTTATCTGCTACTCGATCTTCTCGGCCGAGAGAACGGCAGAGAATGAGGAAAGTGCCAAGGTGCAGAAACCGCTGTGGCTCACGCTTGTTATGATTGCAGGCGGTTTGGCCGGATTAGTTTTCGGTGGCAATATGTTCCAGACGAGCGCCACGGAGCTTGCCCGCGCTCTCGGTGTCAGCGAATCGGTAATAGCCATTACCCTTATGGCGGGCGGCACCTCGCTGCCGGAGCTGGCTGCCAGCGTCGTCTCGGCCCTCAAGGGAAAGCCCGAGATGGCTATGGGCAATGTTCTCGGATCGAACATAAGCAACATATTCCTCGTCGTCGGCGCTTCGGCCACCATTACCCCCCTGTCGCTCGGCGGCATTACGGTGGTGGATCTGTCGGTGGTTCTGCTGGCTTCGATACTGCTGTGGCTTACGGCATTCACATTCCGCCGCCGCAAGGTGGACCGTGCCGAGGGCGTTATCCTGCTGCTGCTCTATGCGGCGTATATCTGGTACGTGATAGCAAAATGATCCCACTTTAGGGAACCGGATCGTAACCGCTGCCTCCCCACGGGTGGCAGCGGCATATTCGGCGCAGCGCCAACCAGCCGCCCTTCAGCGGACCGTATTTGCGCAGCGCCTCGACAGCGTATTGCGAGCACGTTGGGGTGAACCGGCACGAGGGCGGCGTAAAGGGCGATATGCAGTACTGGTAGAATCGGATCAGGAGCAGAAACGGTGCTGCGGCGATCCGTTTAGAGATCGCAGCGAACTTTGTCCAGAATTTTTTCCACCGCATTTTTAACCGTTTTATAGTCGTTGATCTTTTTGGTGTTGTAAATCAGCGCCAGCGATATGTGGCGCTCCGCAGCCGCCTCGGCCACTGCGCCTTTCGACAGCCTGTACGACTCCTTGGTGCGGCGGCGGATGAGATTGCGCTTGTTGGCACGGCGCAGAAACTTCTTCGGAACTGAAAACAGCACCTCCACCGAACTCTCCGCACTCTGCTCCGACAGCCAAATGTACCGAAACGGATATACGAACCCGCTGCGCCCCTGTTCGAACAGCCGGCGTATGGTCTTAAGCGAGCGTAACCGCTCGGCGCGTGTGAGCGTGCTGGCTGTCATTGCGGCTACTTGTCTGACGGCTTGGCGGTTCGGGTGCTCTTTTGGGCGGCGGACTTGGCTGCCGTCGTCTTGGCAGCGGTTTTGGTTGTCTTGGCGGCTGCTTTGGAGGCAGTCTTAGACGCGGTTGTCTTTGCCGCTGCCGGTTTGGTCGCTGCCTTGGTTGCGGTCTTGGCCGTTATGGTTTTCTTCGCAGCCGTTTTGGCCGCTGTTTTGGCTGCCGTCTTCACGGTTGAAGCCTTTGCGGCCGTCGTCTTGCGGGAGCGGGTTTTCTTGGCTAACTTGCTTTGCTGGGTGCGGATGAACTCCTCGTGGTTCTGTCCCGCTCCGAGCACTATAGGCTCCACTTCCTTGCCTGCTGCAATCTTGCCGAGGAATATGTCTATGGCCTTGGTCATCGACGGGGCCTCGGGGGTCGGTGCCATAATGTTCACGGTGATGCCCGCCGCGGCTGCGGCGCGTGTGGTTGAATCGCCGAACGTGGCTACCTGCGGCATCGTATGTCCCTCGTATGCAGCCTTGAACGCGGCTACGTCCGAAGGCGAGTACAGCGCGACTAAATCGTATGCGTCGAGATCGATCTGCGACACGTCGGTCTGCACGGTCTTGGCCAGTATGACTTTGTCAACCTGCAGCTTGAGCTTTTCCAGCGCTTCGGGCAGCTCGGGTTTGTGCGGTTCGCTCAGGGTGAGCAGATATTTTTCGTCCTTATGCTTGATGATGAGTTCGATGAAGTTGGTGAAGGAGCCGTCGGCGAAGAATATCTTGCGTTTGCGGTATATGATATACTTTTGCAGATATAGGGCTACGGCCTCGGTCTGGCAGATATATTTCATCGATTCGGGCACGGTGATGCGCGCCTCCTCGCAGATGCGGAAGAAGCTGTCCACAGTGGTGCGACTGGTGAAAATCACCGCGGTGTGCGTTAGTATCTCGACGCGCTGGCTGCGAAATTCCTTCAGGCTGACGCCTTGTACCCGAATGAACGGGTTGTAGTCGATATGTACGTTGTGTTTGCGTACTATTTCGAAAAACGGGGATTTCTCGATAACAGCCGGTCGGGGCTGGGAAACCAAAATCTTCTTAACTGTCATTTCAAAAATGTCTAACCGCTATCAGAACTATCAGGCTGACAGGGAATAATTCCACGGTGCAAAGGTACAAAAACCAATGCAAAATCGAAATATTTTTATCCACAAACAGGGCGTAAGTTTCGCGCAAAAAGCTCGCCGCAATTACAACTATCTCACAGATAACTACATACGCAAGCCAGTCGGAAACACCGCGTTCGCTTGCTGCATACAGTAAAACAGCGGGCGTGCAAACTACCGTGGAAATGGCGAAATATATTTTGCGCAGACGGGCTATCTGTGAGGTGATTGTGCCGCACATTGCCGCGCGTCCGATACACCACAGCGCTGCGGTCTGCATACCGGCTGCTGCCAGCATCAGGCCGCTTACGGCCGGCACTGCGAGCAGGGCAGCCCAAGCGGGCAGTGCGGCGAACGACTGGTCGGGCAGCAGGTCGGCGATCTTGACCACGGAGATGCCAACCAAGAGAGTCCCGACGACGAGAGCGCTGTTGAAGAAGCGGCCGTAGATGCTTTGCCCCGGGTTTTCCACCTCCTCGGCGATCATCTTGCGATTGATAAGGACCTCGGCTATGTCGCTGCGGAACCTGTGCAGCAGCGCCGCATAGAGCAGCAGCAGCGCGATCACGGCGGCTTGGAATCCGGCGCTGGCGACTATCGGTGAGTTGGGCATATCGCCGTATTCGCGGCGGGCGGGTACTGTAATGCTCTGCTGGCC
>CAYYUW010000192.1:0-18620 GCA_964474985.1 uncultured Alistipes sp.
TCTGTTAGTATCTCGGTCGTGAAGATGCGGCGCGCCGGACCGCTCAGGCGTATGTTACGGAATGTGTCGGCGCCGCAGCGCTCGAACTCCACCTGCAGCCGTCCGCCTGCCGCATTCACCTCGAAACGGCGTTGGTCGGGCTGCGCGGCCTGACATACGGCCAAAGCTCCCGCCACGGCGCCGGTGCCGCAGGCGAGCGTCTCGCCCTCAACGCCGCGCTCGTAGGTGCGGATCGAAATGCGGCCTGTGCCGTCGATGCTCACGAAGTCGACATTGGCGTCGAAAATGCGGCGCAAACTGGCTCCTGCAGAGACTACATCTATCGGGTCGAGCTGCTCGGCAGTCACCACGAGGTGCGGCACGCCGGTATCGAGCAGCCGGCCGCAGTCGAGCGATCTTATGCCGCAAACATCAGTCATCGATATGCACACTTCGGCGCTGTGGTCGCCGGTCGGGGCGATAGTGGCGGTATGCACGCCGTCGTCGGCGATAAAGCGGAGTGTGTCGCGGCAGACTCCGCAGTGGCGGGCGAACAGAGCGAAGCATCGCGCGCCGTTGCCGCACATCGCCGCGCGCGAACCGTCGGAGTTGAAGAAGCGCATACGGCAGTCGGCCTGCCGGTCGGCGCACAGAAGCATAAGTCCGTCGGCACCGATGCCGCGCCGGCGGTCGCACAGCGCCGCAATGCCGGCGGGCGAAAGTGTCGACGTCCCGCGGCGGTCGTCTATCAGGATAAAGTCGTTGCCCGCACCTTCGTATTTGGTCGCTTCGAGCTTCATAGGTGAAAAATCGTTTTCTGTTTCCGCAAATATATTCAAAGTTTTACTACTTTTGTAAATCGTATCGATTTTTTGTAATATAATGATCAAGGAGATTGCACAACATCGCTCCGTGAGGCGGTTTCTCGACAGGCCGATACCCGCGTCGGTTATGGACGACATATTGCAGGCCGCCTCGCGCGCCTCGACCGTGGGCAACATGCAGCTGTACAGCATCGTAGTGACTGCCGACCGCGCCCTGCGCGAACAGCTGGCGCCCTGCCACTTCAACCAGCCTATGGTTACCGAGGCGCCTGTGCTGCTGACATTCTGCGCCGACATACACCGCTTCAGCCAGTGGTGCCGCCAGCGCGATGCCGAGCCTTGCTACGACAACTTCCTGTGGTTCGTCAATGCCGCCACCGATGCGCTGCTTGCCGCCGAGAACGCCGCACTGCAGGCCGAGTCGCACGGATTGGGAATATGTATTCTGGGCACAGCGCTCTATTCGGCCGCCGAGATAGTCCGCATACTGGAGCTGCCGCGCGGAGTGATTCCCGTGACGGCGATGTCGGTCGGTTATCCAGCCGAGATGCCGCCGCTGACCGACCGCCTGCCATTGAAGGCTGTCGTGCACTACGAGAAGTACAATGACTATACGCCGGACAGGATAGACGAGCTGTGGGCCGAACGCGAGTCCTCGGAACAAACTTCGGACCTTTTGCGACAGAACGGCCTGCCCAATCTGGCACGGATTTTTACCGAACGCCGGTACGCGGCCGCCGACAACCTCGCCTTCTCGCGAAGCTATTTCGAGGTGCTGCGCGCACAGGGATTTTTCAATCAATAGAATCATTATGAAACTGTCGGGCAGATTGTTGCTTCTTATTGTCATCGCATCGGCGATTGCGGGCTGCGGCGTCACGCGCCGTATTCCGCAGGGAAGCTATCTGCTCAAGAAGAATGTGATCGAGATCGATGAGGACTTGCCTCACGACGAGCGTATAACAGCCGACGAGCTGGATCGCTATGTCCGCCAGCAGCCCAACAAGCGTTTCCTCGGCACCAACTTCTACCTTTGGATCTATTCCTCCGCCAATCCCGACAAGGACAACTGGTGGAACAACCTCAAACGGCGTATCGGCGAGGCGCCCGTGCTGCTCGACACGACGCAGACAGCCCGCTCGGTCTCCAATATGAAAATATATATGGATTCGCGCGGCTACTTCAACTCCTCGGCGTCGTACACGGTCGATACAGTTGCGCGGCGCCGTGCCGTGGTGACGTACCACACCAGTCAGGGGCAGCCATACCGCATCGACAGCATCGGCTACCGCTTCCGCGACAAGTTCCTCGAGCCGATCATACTGGCCGACACCGCCGGTTCGCTGCTGCACCGCGGCAGCGTGCTCGACTTCACGGTGCTCGACAAGGAGCGCTCGCGGATCAGTAATATGCTGCGCGACAACGGCTACTTCAACTTCACAATCAACAACATCCTCTACGAGGTGGACACCACGATAGGCGACTATCGCGCCAATGTGACCGTCGAGGTGAAGCAGAACCTGACCGGATACGATGAAAAGGGGCGGCCGGTGATGGACAACAATACGGTCTACCGATTGCGCGACATAAATCTGTTTTCGGATTACGATCCGACGGTCGCACGTACTGACAGCAGCTTCATCCACCGCCTCGATACGGTCGAATATCGCGGTATGAACATCGTCTACGACACTGAACTGAAGGTGCGCCCGAAGGTGCTGCGTCAGGCTATCGACCTGTATCCCAACCACCTGTTCAATGCGGGCCACATACAGCGCACATACGATGAAATAATGCGTCTGGGATATTACAAGAGTGCCAACATACAGTTCGTGGAGGACAACAGCGACGACCGCGAGACCAAAGTCACCTTCATCGGCGCCGGCAATACCGATGCCGACCGTTCGGTCTACACCCGCGAGGGGTACCTCAACTGCAACATATTCTGCACGCCGGCCCTGCGTCAGAGTTACAAGATCGAACTCGAGGGCAGCACCACCTCGAGCTTTTACGGCCTTAAGGGTACGGTCGGCTACCAGAACCGCAACATTTTCCGCGGCATGGAGCTGCTCGACGTGTCGTTCACGCTCGGATACGAATTTATGAAGGGTGCCGAAGCCAAGCGCAAACGCGCCTTCGAGGTCGGCGGCTCGGTGTCGCTGTCGTTCCCGCGCTTCATATCGCCGGTTCACATACGCCGTTCGGACCGCATATCGAACCCGCGCACCAAGGTCGAACTGTCGATCAATGCGCAGGACCGCCCGTACTACCGCCGTACGCTGTCGAGCGCCAACTGGAGCTATACGTGGGGCAACGGCAAGTACTCCAATTATGCTCTGCGTCCGATCGATCTTACCCTTATCAAGGTGGGGTATATCGATACGGCGTTTCTGAATATGCTTCAGAATCCCTATCTGCGCAACAGCTACTCGCAGCAGCTCATAGCCGGCATCTCCGGCTCGTACGCCTTCAACAACCAGATTCGCAACCTGCAGGGCAATGCCACCAATATCCGCTTCAACTGGGAGACGGCGGGCAATTTGGTCGGCGGGCTGTCGCACCTTCTGTCCAAGAAGGACAAGGATCACTACAACGTCTTCGGCATACGCTATTCGCAGTATTTCCGCACCGACCTGTCATTCAGCCGCAAGGAGGTGCTGGGCGGCAAGACGGCGATAGCATACCGCATCTACGGCGGCGTGGGTTTGGCCTACGGCAATTCGACAGAGATTCCTATCGACCGTATGTTCTATGCCGGCGGCAGCAACTCGATGCGCGGCTGGGCTGCCCGAACGCTCGGCCCGGGCAGCGTGGAGATAACCGAGCAGCAGAAGAAGTACCCCAGTCAGGTCGGCAATATGAAACTGGAGGCCAACCTCGAATTTCGCTTCCCGATTTGGGGAATGTTCAACGGCGCACTGTTTTTCGATGCCGGCAACGTGTGGATGGTGCGGCAGAAGAACCGGCAGTACGCCTCGGGATCGGTGTTCCACATACGCAACTTCTACGAGCAGCTCGGCTTCAATACCGGATTGGGAATCCGCATCGACATCTCGTTCGCCATTCTGCGTTTCGACTGGGGCATCCGTCTGCACGATCCCAACCAGCCGGCCCACCAGCGCTGGATACATAATTTCCGCTTCAAGAATACGGCGCTCAACTTCGGTGTGGGTTATCCGTTCTGATTGCGCCACATTTACGACTGTACGGAACGGAAATAGGAAATAAAATTCGTAACTTTGTCACTTATGAAGCCGCTGCTCGATATCATCCCACGAAGATTCCGCGCTGCAACCCTGCGGGTGGCACTGTCGGCATTCTTCAGCGCGGTGCTCAACTTCGCCGGTTTGGCCGTGCTGCTGCCCGTGTTGATTATGGTGATCGACAGCTCCAGCATCCACTCTGCGGGATTGTTGCAGCGCCTGTACGAGATCGGCGGCTTTTCGACCGACAGGCAGTTCACGGTGGCCGTATGCGTGGCCGTACTTGCGGTGATAGCAGTCAAGCAGGGGTGCAGCCTGCTGCTTATGCGCGTGCAGCGCAGATATGTGCTCGGACTGTACAGGTATTTTTCTGTCAAAGTGTTCCGCAACTACCACGACCGCGGATTGGCATTTATCAAGCGCAACAGCTCGACCGTGCTATCGCGCAATGTCAACTATATTTGCTACAATATGGTTATGGGCGTGATTTGGCCGGCAATACATATCGCAAGCGAAATCCTGCTGCTCGGAATGCTGCTCGCCGCGCTGTTGTGGTACGACGCTGTGATAGCGCTGCTTGCCGTGGCGGTGTTCATCCCGCTGTCGTGGTTCTATATCGTCGTGCTGAGGGGGCGGCTGCGCCATTACGGAAAACTCGAGAACGACGCCCGCCGCCGGCAGACACGCGCCGTGGTCGAGACATTCCGCGGATATGCCGACATCGAGATCGGCGGCGCCTTTCCTGCGATGCAGCGCCGCTTCGAGCAGAGCCTCGACACCATCGCCCGCATAAAGTCGCGTACGGATGTCATCGCTTCGGTGCCGTCGATAATCACCGAGGCGGGTGTCGCCGTCGCTATGGTCGCACTGATACTGTGGGGCGCAGCGTTCGGCAGTGCCGATATACCCGTGACATTCGGCATCTTCGCCGTGGCGGCGCTGAGGATATTGCCGTCGGTGCGCTCCATTATGTCGCTGTGGTGGCAGATACGGTACAATATGTATACGGTCGAGGTGGTGCGCGAAGGATTGGAGGCGGCGCCCTCAAGTGAGTCGGGCAGTGCCGAGCCGCTGCGCTTTGCCCGTTCGATCGACGTGCGCGGACTCGGATTCCGCTTCGACGATGCCGACGAGTGGACGCTGCGCGGAATCGATCTGAAGATTCGCAAGGGCGAAAAGGTCGGCATTCACGGCGCATCGGGGGCGGGCAAGACTACGCTGTTCAATCTGCTGTTAGGATTCTATGCTCCTACTGAAGGCTCGATTGAGATCGACGGCCGCAGACTCGACGGGAGCTTGCGCCGCAGCTGGCAGGCGACTGTGGGCTATGTGTCGCAGAGCGTTTATATAGAGGACAGTACTATTGCTCAGAATGTCGCGCTCGGTGTCGATCCGGCCGAAATAGATCGGGAGCGCCTCAATGATGCCCTCGTCCGTGCGCAGTTGTCAGAGTTCGTCGGGGGGCTTCCGTCGGGTGCAGATACGCCGATAGGGGAGTGCGGCAGCAGACTTTCGGGCGGACAGCGCCAGCGTATCGGCATCGCCCGTGCGCTTTACAAGCGGGCGGATGTGCTCTTCTTCGACGAGGCGACATCATCCTTGGACGAAGATACCGAGCGGGGAATCAACAGCGCCATAGCAGATCTGTCGCGCGATATGACGGTGGTAGTCATCGCCCACCGCTCCACTTCGCTCGACTGTTGCGACCGTGTTATAGATATATGATATGAAGTGTTTCGACTATATGATCGCCGGAATCGGCTTATCGATAGAGGGCGATACCGCATCGCCCGTAGCGGCGGGAATCGCTGGATTCCGGCCGTTCGCCGCGTCGCTGTCAGGCACTCCGCAGTTAGTGGTGAATGCCGCCTGCCGGCTTGAGGAGGAGTGGCGGCGCTGCAGCACGGCCGCAGAGTGGCAGCTGCTCGACAGTTTCGATTTCGAGGATCGCGACTGCGACTGCCTGTTGGCGCGCGACGGTGAGAGCCGGTGGTTCGGTATGTTCCCGCGGGATGGAGGTGTGCCGATAATTGCAAGACGACGTTACGGCGACCGCACCGTCGAGTGCAATGCAGCAGCCGAGGGCCGGCGTCCGGATGCTGCGCTGTACCGCTTCACCCTTTGGATGATATTCGGTATGGAGGCTGTCGTAAGCGGAGCTATTCCGATCCACTCCTCGACGATCGTGTGGCGTGACCGTGCCGTGCTGTTTCTCGGCGAGTCTGGAACCGGCAAGAGCACCCACACGCGGCTGTGGCGCGAGACGATCGACGGGGCTTTCCTGTTGAATGACGATTCGCCGGTAGTCAGTGCCGACGGTACGGTGTTCGGATCGCCGTGGAGCGGCAAGACTCCCTGCTACCGCAATGAACACTATCCGATAGCGGCTGTAGTGCGTCTCAGTCAGGCACCGCACAACCGTATCTGCCGGTTCGACCGTGTTGAGGCGCTTGGGGCGATGCTGCCGTCGTGTCCGCCGCCATTCGCCTATGACGAGGAGCTGCAGGATGCCGTTTGTGCGACGTTGTCGCAATTGATCTCGACCGTGCCGGTGTACAGCTTGGAGTGCCTGCCCGATGCCGACGCCGCGCTTTTGTCCTGCAAAACCGTATTCGGCGAGTTATGAAAAGCATTCCCAACGACATACTCTTCGCTGAGGTTCGCGACCAACTGTCAGAGGGGCGTCCGGTACGCGTCAGGGTGCAGGGACAGAGTATGCTGCCCTTTTTCGGCAGCGGTGCCGTGGTCACCATACAGCCTCTGCGCGAGGAGGATGTGCACCGCGGCAGCGTCCTGTTCGCCTGTACCGATTCGGGCCATTTTTTGATACACCGCGTGATAGATATCGCACCTGAGCGGGTGACGCTTATGGGCGACGGCAATGTCGCCGGCACCGAGAGCGTCCGCCGCGACAGGATTTACGGCTGCGTCCGCATTTCTCGGCTGCATCGCGCGCTCGCCCTCGGCTGGATCGCCCTGCGTCCCGTGCGCAAATATCCGTCGATGCTGCTGCATCGGATATGCCGCAAGTAACCGGCAGACAGACCATTACTTAAGCTGCAGGTCGTTTATCTTCCACTTGCGCTCTTTCTTCGGTATGGGATTCTCGGGCCGCTTGAGATATACGCGGCTAAAATCGAAGTAGTAGCCCTTATTGCCGTCCTTGTCTTTGAGTTTCAACTGTATATACTCCACCGATCGGCTGCGTACCTGCCGGCGAAGAATTTCGCAGCCGCGCCATGCCGTGAAGTCCGCCGCGTGCTGAAATGTCAGCACGTGCCACGGCGACTCCTCGCGGCGGCCGGTGCCCGAGGCTTCGATAGTTTGCATCACCTTGGTGAAGCGGTCGTAGTTGATGCGCTCGTTTTCGCGGTCGCCCAATTTGCCGTAGGCGAAAGTCATAATGTTGAGGTTCTGCGGCGAAAAGGGATCGTGCTGCATAACCTTGCGGGCGGCGGCAGCTATGCTGAGCAGCTGCAGGGAGTCGGGATCCTCGGTCGCGGCGAAGATCTCCAACACGGCCATCCGCGACGGATCGGATTCGAGTGGACGGTAGTTGTCGTCGAATATGAAGCCGTAGTAGAGATAGTGATAGTCGTCGAGCGTGAGGGTCGTGTCGCCGGTGAGGTAGCGCTCCATCAGCCGCGGATAGTACTGCGGCGAGGTGTTGTCTATGATGCGCGCCAGCACTTCATCGTTATCGGGTGCGTGTTGCGCTGCGGCCGCGGCGGGCAGCAGGAGCAGTAGCAGCAGAAGTCGTTTCATATTATCGATCGTTTAATCATTCAACGCAATGTTCGTCTGAAAATTGTGTCCTGAAGGCCGCATTTCAGAACAATTCGCCCTGAAGCGGCTCTTTTTCCGCCGACGGTTCCGGCGCCGCGGCTATCATAGCCTCGAACTCCTCCTCGCTCAGCATTCTTATGCCTAACTTGGTAGCCTTCTGCAGCTTCGCCGGACCCATATTCTCGCCGGCGATCAAAAAGTCGACATTGGCCGATACGGCTGCCAGATTCCGGCCTCCGTGCAGCTCTATCAGCTCCTTTAGCTCGTCGCGGCTGTGGCGGCGGAACTTGCCCGAGATGACTACGCTCTTGCCGGCAAGAAGGTCGGAGCGCAGTTCGCGCGTCTCGGCTTCGAACTGCAATCCTGCCGCACGCAGCCGCTCGATGATAGCCCTGTTGGCCGGATCGGCGAAATACTGTACGATGCTCTCGGCGATTTTGGCGCCCACCTCGTCGGCTTCGGTAAGCTCCTCGGGCGAGGCGTTCATAACTGCGTCAAGCGAACCGAAGTGCGCAGCCAGATATTTGGCTGTGGTCTCGCCTACGAAACGGATGCCGAGGGCGAACAATACGCGCTCGAAAGGCACAGATTTCGATGCCTCGATGCTCGCGATGATATTCTCGGCCGACTTGTCGCCCAAACGCGGCAGAACGGCCAACTGCGGGGCGCGCAGATCGTACAGGTCAGCTGCATCGCGTATCAGCCCCGACTGGTAGAGCAGTTCCACGGTCTCCTCGCCCAATCCGTCGATGTCCATCGCACGGCGGCGGATGAAGTGTATGATGCGGCCGATGATCTGCGGCTGGCAGTGGCTTTGGTTTGGGCAATAGTGTTTGGCCTCGCCCTCGTACCGCACTAACGGCGTGCCGCATACGGGGCATACAGTGGCATACTCGAACGGAACGCTGTCGGCCGGCCGGTCGGCAAGCTCCACGCCGGTGATCTTGGGGATGATCTCTCCGCCCTTTTCGACATAGACCATATCGCCTGTCCGGATGTCGAGCTGGGCGATCTGCTCGGCGTTGTGAAGCGTCGCGCGGCGTACCGTCGTGCCGGCCAACTGCACCGGCTCGAGGTTGGCCACCGGAGTTATCGCGCCGGTGCGTCCCACCTGAAAATCCACGCTTAGCAGCCGTGTCAGCGCCTGCTCGGCCTTGAACTTGTACGCCACAGCCCAGCGGGGAACCTTGGCCGTGTAACCCAGCAGCTGGCGTGTGGCATAGTCGTTCACCTTGACCACTACGCCGTCCGTCGGAAACGGCAGCGAATGACGCGCCTCGTCCCAGTAGGCTATGTATTCGTCGGCTTCGGCAGCCGAGTGGCATATTCGCATCTTGTCCGAAATCTTGAAACCCCACTGGCGGGCCTTTTCGAGGTTCTCCCAGTGCGACTGCGCCGGCAGATCGTCGCCGACGATCTGGTACAGCGTGCAGTCGAGACCGCGGCGGGCCACTACGGCCGAACTCTGCTGCTTGAGCGTTCCGGCTGCTGCGTTACGCGGATTGGCGAACAACTGTTCGCCGGCCCTCTCGCGTTCGGCGTTGAGCCGGTCGAACGAGGCGTAGGGCATAAATATCTCGCCACGGATCTCGAACATCGATGGCCAGCCGCTGCCCGAAAGTTCCAAAGGCACCGTGCGCACCGTGCGGACGTTGGCCGTGACGTCGTCGCCGCGGCGGCCGTCGCCGCGCGTTACGGCGCGTGTCAGGCGTCCCTGCTCATAGGTGAGCGATATGGCCGTGCCGTCAAACTTAAGCTCGCAGACGTATTCCGCCCCTCCGGCCTCGCGCTCTACGCGCTCGAAGAACTCGTGCAGCTCGTCGAGCGAATAGGTGTTGGCGAGTGAAAGCATCGGAAAACGGTGCTCGACGGAGTGAAATTCTGTGGTCAGGTCGCTGCCCACGCGATTGGTGGGCGAGTTGGGATCGGCATATTCGGGGTGCTCCGCCTCGAGCTGCTGCAGCTCGCGCATACGCTGGTCGAACTCGTAGTCGGACGCCTCGGGGGCGTTGTCGATATAGTACTTGCGGTTCTGTTCGTTGAGCCATCGGCGCAACTCGGCGATTCTTTCTTTCATCGAAAAAAGAGATATTTTACAGACAAAGGTACTAAATTTGCGCGTAATCGCATACGGCAAAACGCTTATATTGTCCGAAAACGTACGTTGAGGGCGACAAGTAAATATTTTCTAATAAAAAAATTTTACGGCGGTTTGCGATATACATTTTTGCGTATATTTGCGAAAAATTTTTCAACGATTTTTATGGCTAAAACAGTTACACCGAAAAAGCATATCGTTACGAGCTATCACAATCTCTCTATCGAGCAGCAGGAAGAACTTAAAAAGAAGTACCCGCTCGGTTTTACGGAAGTTATGATGCGAGTGGACAAACCGCAGGGCGATTTTTTCTATGCGGTACCGTTCGAGACCGACGACGTCAGCTATCTGGTGAAGATCGATGTCAAGATCGATGACAATATCGACGATGAAAACGACAACGATTACTACGAAGAGGACGAAATCAAAGGCGCTGAGGAGATTGCCGACAACGAGCCGGAGGACGAGGACGACGATTGATGCTTTGACCTGCTTCCGCACAACCCCGAAGACACGGATCATTTGCCGTGTCTTCGTCTTTTACTGAAGATAAAGTTTTTTTGAATGAACCTGTTCAGACACCTCCTTGCACTCGCCGCCGCAATGACTGTTTCCGGCCTCTGCGCGCAGACGCCGCCCGATTCTTTGGTCGCTTTCGCGCGCGAATATATCGGTACGCCCTATGGTTACGGCCGCAGCACCGGAAAGCGGTTCGACTGCTCGGGATTCACCGTCTACGTGTTCGACAGGTTCGGCTACAGCCTCCCGCGTTCCTCGCGCGAGCAGTATCTGGTGGGCGACGAGGTCGCCTCGGGCGAGTGGCGCACGGGCGATTTGGTCTTCTTCTCCGGCCGTGCAGGAGGTACGCGCCACGTTGGCCATGTGGGCATCGTTGTCGGTGTGGCGGACGACGGCCGAGGGTTCGACTTCATACACGCCAGCACCTCGCGCGGCGTAATAGTGAGCCGCTCGAGCGAACCCTACTACGCCTCGCGGTATGTCGGCGCCAAACGCCTGTTGGAGCCGCTGCCCCAGTACGGCATCGCTCATACGCCGGCGCCCCTTACCCCGTACGAGAAGATCGTGGGACGGTTGGAACTGCACGAATTGCCGGACGTGATAAAGCCGTTCAAGCCAACCGCCGCGACGGGCCGGCACCGGCGGTTAAAATCGAAACGCAAGATTTCCCTGTAATCCCATACAGGAGCGGCACGGCCTGTCGCCATAGATATGCAAAACGGCCGCGACCTTCAGGTCGCGGCCGTATCTATGCGCTGCAGCACGATTACCAGTTGAGGATCTTGCGGAAGTCGTACTCCTCGGGAGCGGCGACATACTTGCGGGCTGCTTCGTAGTCGGCTTCGGTGATATAGTTGAGCAAATAGTTAACAACCTGCTTGAACTTGTCAGACTCGATGTTGACCAGACGGGGCGGAATCTTGCCGGTAGCAGGATCCTGAAGATCCTTCAGGTAGAGCGGCTCGACATTGCCCTCGGGGGTGATGTAAACCATGCATCCGGTCTTGCCTTCGCTGAAGAGCTTGTAGACGCCCATACCCAGTTGCGAGCAGTAAACCAAATCGTACGCGATAGGAGTCTGGCAGCGAACTTCGTAACCGATCTCCACGGGGCGCGACTTGACCTTGATGCCGATCTCCTTGAGCTTCTTCTCGAGCATCTCGTTGAAGATGTGCGCCTTCGAAACCTTGCCAAGCTCGGGGTGTCCGTGCTCGTCGTAGGTGAAGTGTACGCCCGACTTGCGGATCTCCTCGTCGGACAGAGCGTGGAACACACCCTCGGAGATCATAGCGACGCCGTACTCTACGCCCATAATCTTGCGCTTGATGATAGCCGAAACGACCAAGTTGACGATCTTGTCGACGGTGATCTCAGTCTTGTTGAACATCTCGGGAATGACGATCATAGGGTAGTGGCAGGCGGTGCCGATACCGAATGCGAGGTGGCCGGCCGAACGACCCATAGCGGCTACCACGAACCAGTTGGCAGAGGTGCGTGCGTCGTTGTAAACGGCGCGACCGATGACCGTGCCGCCCTCCTTGGCCGACTGGTATCCGAAGGTCGGAGTACCCATCGGGAGCGGAAGGTCGTTATCGATGGTCTTGGGAACATGGATGTTGGCGATAGGGTAGTGCTTGGCCTCGAGGAACTTGGCGATGCGGTTGGCGGTCGAAGCGGTGTCGTCGCCGCCGACGGTAACCAGCAGCTTCACGTTGTTGTCGGTGAAGAACTTGAGGTTGAAGTTCTCCTCGAAATCCTTGTCGGTCGGTTTGAAGCGGCTCATAGTTAGGTATGAACCGCCCTGATTGAAGATGAAGTCGGCCTTGACGAAGTCGAGATCCTCGGTGCGGGGTGCGGGGTTGAACAAACCCGAATAACCGTAGTGAAGACCGATGACGCGGTAGCCTTTCTCGAGGAAAGTTTTCGCTACGCTGCCTACGACGGTGTTCATACCGGGTGCCGGTCCACCGCCTGTAAGAATTGCAATTGCCTGTTTCATAGTTATCTTTAGTTTAATATGTATGATACTGTAATGTCTGTCCGCTGAGTCGGATACCCTTTGCGGATTTCCGTGCCCAAAATTACAACTAATTCGGCAAATATTTTAATATATGTCGAATTTTTTCGTCGCTCCGCCTCCAAACCGCTTCGCCGGCAGGGCACGGAGACAAAAAAACGGGACCGTAAAGTCCCGTTCGGTTTTATGACTGTATCCTTATTCGTCCACGTCGGTGAATGCCGAGTTGTAGGGTTTGAGGATGCCGCGTTTCGAGTTGCGGATGAAACCCACTATTTCGTCGCGCTCGGGCGAGGGCTGGAACTGCTCCATTACGATGTCGCAGGCACGGCCGTAACCGTAGCCGCTCTGGAACAGGATGCGGAAGATGTTCTGTATCTCGGCGATCTTTTCCGACGAGAAGTCGCGGCGGCGCAGACCGATGAAGTTGGCCCCCACGAACGACACGGGCAGATGCGCAGCCTTGACGTATGGCGGAATATCCTTTCCCACGAGCGACCCGCCGCTGACCATAGCGTGCGCGCCGATGCGGCAGAATTGGTGTACAGCGGTGTGTCCGCCCAAAATGGCCCAGTCGCCGACCTCGACCTCGCCGGCCAGCGAAACGTTGTTGACGATAACGCAGTGGTTGCCGACAACGCAGTCATGCGCCACGTGGGCATAGGCCATTATCAGGTTGTGGCTGCCGATTACGGTCTTGCCTTTGGCTGCGGTGCCGCGGCTGACCGTAGCGCATTCGCGGATGACGTTGTAGTCGCCGATCTCGGCCGTCGTGTATTCACCCTTGAACTTGAGGTCCTGAGGAATGCCGGCAATTACTGCCGAGGGGTGTATATCGCAGCATTTGCCCAGCCGGGCACCGTCCTGAATGACGGCTCCGGTGCGGATGTGGCATCCATCTCCGATGACCGTGTCGGCCGCAATGTATGCGAAAGGTTCCACCGTAACGTCGGCGCCGAGCTTGGCATCGGGATGTATGTAGGCCAAAGGGCTTACCTTGGGATTTTCCATGATTGTCGAGTTTTATTTGTTTTTTACGACCTGCGCCATAAGAACGGCTTCGACGGCGAGCTGACCCGCAACGAATGTCTTGGCCTCCATGAGCACGATGCCTCGGCGGATAGGCTCCAGCAGACGCAATTCGAACTGGAGCGTGTCGCCCGGGACGATCTTGCGCTTGAAGCGGACACTGTCGATCTTCATAAAGTAGGTCGAGTATTTTTCGGGATCGGGCACGCTGCGCAGAGCCAGTATGCCTCCGCACTGGGCCATAGCCTCGACGATCAGCACACCCGGCATCACCGGCTCTTCGGGGAAGTGGCCTACGAAGAACGGCTCGTTCATAGTCACGTTCTTGATACCGGCTACCGACTCGTCGTCGATGTGGAATATGCGGTCGACCAGCAGGAACGGCGGACGGTGCGGCAGCAGCTTGCGGATGTGGTTGATATCGCATACGGGAGGCTGTGCGGGATCGTATTTGAAGCGGGGTTTTTCGCCTCCGCGGCGGATTGCATGGTGAAGCTGCTTGACGGCCTCGGTGTTGGCGGTGTGGCCCGGGCGGGTTGCGACGATGCGGCCGTGGATGCGCACGCCCAGCAGGGCGAAGTCGCCGAGCAGGTCGAGCAGCTTGTGACGCGCCAGCTCGTTGGTGTATCGCAACTCGAGGTGGTTCAGGTAGCCGCCGGTGATCTGTATGTCGCTCTTGTTGAATATGGCCGACAGACGGTTCAGCTCCTCGGTTGAGACGGGATTCTCGACGACCACGATAGCGTTGTCCAAGTCGCCGCCCTTGATAAGGTTGGCCTTGAGCAGCGGCTCGAGTTCGTGCAGGAATACGAATGTGCGGCAGGGGGCTATCTTTTCGCGGTAGTCATCTTCAGGCGAGAAGGTTGCGTACTGGTTACCGATCACCTTGGAGTTGTAGTCGACGTGTACCGACACGCTGAAATCGTCGTCGGGATATAACAAAATTACCACTCCTTTTTCGGGAATGGTGTATATTACCTTGTCGGTTACTTCGAAATATTTGCGTTCTGCGTTCTGCTGCTCAAGTCCTGCGGCGTTGATCGCCTCGGCGTATTCGCGGGCCGAGCCGTCCATAATCGGCACTTCTGGGGCGTTCACCTCGACTATGGCGTTGTCGACGCCCATAGTCCACAGAGCCGATACGACGTGTTCTATGGTCGATACTCGGGCAGCACCTTTTTCTATGGTCGTACCGCGTGAGGTATCGGTTACGAAGTCGCACAGTGCGGGTACTTCGGGCGCACCCTCGAGGTCGACGCGACGGAAAACGATACCCGTATCGACATCGGCCGGCAGAATTGTCATCGAGACGTTTACGCCCGTATGCAACCCGTGTCCGGCAAAAGTCAGCGGCGCTTTAAGGGTTTGTTGTTTCGTTATCATATGTATTAAATTTCACACATTTTAGCGACAAAGATATGAAATTTTTGCGGAAAATTGTATTTTTGCTAAAAATTAATTCGTTAAATGGCTTCTAAACCTGCAGATAACAAACCGAAACGACCGAGGTTACGGCTGCCGTTCGACAACCGCAGGGAGGATGCCGGCGAGTGGGTTTTCGATCATCGCGCCGGATTGTGCATTACGGTTATAGTTTATTTGGTATTGGCGATCGTGTTCGTCTCCTCGCGCATAATCATAGGCCGGCAGCACGCTATGCAGGGTATGGTGGTCGACATCGAGACGCTCGAAGAGCTTGCTGCCGAGCGCGACAGGCTTGCCGAGGAGGTTCGCGAGCGGCAGATGCAGGATTACGACCTGTCGGAGGTGCGCAACCTCACCTCGAACGAGAATGCGGATGCCTCGGACTACGAGCGGGCGCTGCGCAATGCTGCCGGATCGGAGCTGAGTGAGACGGGCCGCGAGGTTCAGGAGCGGATAGCAGCCAACCGTGAGGCTTTCGAGCGCGGCGTGCGCGAGGCCGAGGCCATAGCCGAGCGGCGCGAGCAGGGCGGAGGCGACGATACGCCCGTAAAGGACGGCAAGGTGGCGGGCAATGTCACGGTCTCCTATTCTTTGGACAATCCGCTGCGTTACCGCCGCAAACTGCCCGTTCCGGCCTATACGTGCGAGGGCGGCGGCCGGGTGGTGGTCGATATTACGGTCGACCGCAGCGGTGAGGTTACGGCGGCGACGGTGGACCGGTCGCAGTCGTCGCCCGACGAGGGTCTGCATGAGGCTGCGCTGAGTGCGGCGCGGCGGTCGAGGTTCGATTTGAACCAGTCGGCGCCTGAACGACACAAGGGCACCATTACATATATTTTCCTGCCGCAGTGACACTCGGGCGCGATGCGGTGGCGCGCGGCGATTGAGTTCGGCAGAAAAATTGATTGTCATCCCCGCTAAACGATACACGGATATGCTTATTACCTCCGAAAATTTCGTCTTTATAAGTGCCATACTGCTGTTCGCCGCCGTTATGGCCGGCAAAACGGCCTACCGCTTCGGTGCTCCGGCGCTGCTGCTGTTCCTCGTGGTGGGAATGCTGTTCGGCTACGAGCTGATCTCGTTCAACTCACCCGAGCTGACGCAGTTCATCGGTATGATCGCCCTGAGCATCATTCTGTTCTCCGGCGGTATGGACACCCAGTTCGGGGAGATTCGGCCGGTGTGGGGAGTCGGGGTGCTGCTGGCGACGGTGGGCGTGGCGATCACGGCGGGCATCTTGGGATACTTCATATATCTTATAATGCCGCTGTTCGGGTTCGAGTTTTCGTTTACGCAGTCGCTGCTGCTGGCGGCTGTTATGTCGTCGACCGACTCGGCATCGGTATTCTCGATCCTGCGAAGCAAGAAGACGGGCCTGAAGCAGAATCTGCGGCCGCTGCTTGAACTTGAGAGCGGCAGTAACGACCCCATGGCCTATATACTCACCGTTATGTTAGTGTCGATCCTGTCGGGACAGGCCGATGGCGCCGAGGTGGGCTTTTGGCCGGCGGCGATCGATTTTGTCGTTAAAATGGTCGTAGGCGCCGTTATGGGCTACGCTTTCGGGCGGCTGGCGGTGTGGTCGATCAACACGATAAACATCGATAATAAGGCCTTCTATTCGATTCTGCTGCTGGCATTCGTCTTCTTCACCTTCTCGGTGGCAGAGATGTTGCACGGCAACGGTTATTTGGCAGTTTATGCGGCCGGATTGATCGTCGGCAACAACCGGATCACGCACAAGCGCACGCTGACGATATTTTTCGACGGCTTCACGTGGCTGTTTCAGATCGTTATGTTCCTAACGCTGGGCCTGCTGGTCAATTTCGACGAGCTGCGCAACCCCAATGTGCTGCTTGTCGGCGGCGTGGTGGGTCTGTTTATGATCTTTGCGGCGCGGCCGGTCGCCGTGCTGCTGTGTATGGCGCCGTTCCGCAAGTTCTCCACCAAGGCTCGGCTTTATGTGTCGTGGGTGGGGCTGCGGGGTGCCGTGCCGATCATCTTCGCCACCTATCCTATCGTGGCCGATATCCCCGGGTCGAGGTTCATATTCAATGTGGTCTATTTGGTCACGATACTGTCGCTGCTGATTCAGGGCACTACGGTGAGCTGGCTTGCCGGCGCCTTGGGGCTGTCGAAGGAGGAGCAGGAGACCAGTTTCGATTTCGAGGTGCCGGACAAGATCAAGTCGGCCATGTCGGAGATCGAGATCAACGACTCGATGATGCAGAAGGGCGACCGGCTTTCGGACCTGACGCTGCCGGACCATACGTTAGTGATAATGGTGCGGCGCGGCGACGGGTACTTCATACCCAAGGGGCACACGACTTTGCGCACGGGCGACAAACTGCTTATCATCTCGGACAACGACGAGGAATTGCAGCGGGAGTTGGAGTCTATGGGCATCGAAAATGTGCTGCACCTGCGTTAGCGGGGCATCCAGTCGGGGCAATAATATTTCGTATCGCCGTATCGTTTGGAATTATCGAAAGTTGTCGTATCTTTGCAGTAGCCAACTGAATGTTCGTATGCCGAAAATGTATATCATAGCGGGCTGCAACGGTGCCGGAAAGACCACGGCTTCGTATTCGGTGCTGCCCGAGATGTTGGGCTGCCGTGAGTTCGTGAACGCTGACGAGATAGCCAAGGGGCTGTCGCCGTTCAATCCCGAGAATCAGGCCATAGAGGCCGGCCGGTTGATGCTGCAGCGTATGGAACTTTTGCTGCACGACGGCGAGGATTTCGCATTCGAGACATCGCTGGCTACCCGCACGTATGCCAACTTTGTGCGCAAGGCGCAGCAGAAGGGCTATTTTGTTTCGCTGCTTTTCTTTTGGCTGCCTACGCCCGAGCAGGCGATACAGCGTGTTGCGATGCGCGTGAGCGAAGGGGGACACAACATTCCCGAGGCGGTGATACGTCGCCGCTATGTCAAAGGTTTATCCAACTTGCGGCGGCTTTATATGCCGATATGCGACTACTGGATCATCTACGACAACAGTACGGTCGAGGGAATCAAAAAGATCGCCTACGGCACGCGCGAGGAAATAATGAGGATATACGATCCGTTATCTTATGAAACGATTAAGAATTATGAGTGAAATCGAGATCCAACAGATGCAGGACAGAATAGACGCCGGTATATTGCTGGCGCAGAAACGTTTGATCGAAAAGGCCAAGCACGAGGACAGCGAGCTTGTCATTATGCGTGACGGCGAGGTGGTTCATGTCAAGGCCAGCGAGCTTGACTGATTCCGAGAAAGACACATTTTTTTGCATAACGTAACCCCGATCCGTGAGGATCGGGGATTTGTTTTTCCCGACCTTTGTCGGCAGGCATATATAAAAAAGAAGCGTCTAAGCCACGAACGTGACTTAGACGCACTACCGGAGAATCCGGCTCTTCAGATGAAGAAAAGAATACTATTAGGGAACGGTGGTTTCTTAATTAATATTCTCTGCGACATTTCTGTCGATAGAAGAATCTGTAACGTTGTCCGATTCTTTTTTCCGTCCGTCCCGCCCGCATCGCAGACCTGAGTCTGCGGTGCGGTTGCGGAACTGAGGGCGGAACCTTTTATCGGTGCGTTATTTCGAGGGTTCCTCGGGATAAAGGTCAACAACTACATGCTCGGTCATGGTACCCCACTTGTGTTCTACAGTTACGGGGATGAACAGTTTAACCTGCTTCTCTACCTTGACACCGTTGATGTTCTTGAAGATGAGCTTCGTTCCGT
>CAYYUW010000193.1:0-2963 GCA_964474985.1 uncultured Alistipes sp.
CATAGGCTATTCCGTCATTTCGATTTGTTCCTCGAAATCGTCGACTTCGCGGCTGTTGACATATCCGTATATTATCGCCGTAAGGGCGAGCACAGCCGCTACTACGGCTATTATCACGAACTTGTCAATCCTTCGGCGCGGTGAGCTGCCCACATACCGTATGTCGTCTTTCGATGGCCGGTTGGGCTTGCCGTAGCGCAATCCCTTGACGTATGTCTCGGGCGTCATTATGGTCCGCGGCCGGACCTCGTTGGTGGGCGCTGCCAGTTCCTCGATGACCGGCTCTTTGACCGGCTGCGGTTCAGGAATATATGCAGGTTCAGGCTCTTTGACGGGCTTCGGTTCAGGTTCAGGCTCCGGCTCCGGCTCGGGAACGGGGTCGGGGAGCACCGGTTCGGGTTTGGGGGCAGGTTCAGGTTCAGCGGATTGCTGTTCCGGAACCGATGCCGGAACGGCAATGTCGGTATGTCCGGCATAGGGGTCGTATTCGAAGCGGTATAATCCGTCCTCGGCGCGGCTGAGTCGTCCGATGCCCTTGAGGGTCGCTGTGCCGCCGCTCTCGACGCGGTGGCGTATCTCGAAAACGAAGCGGTCGATAGCGCCTGCTGCATCTACGGGCGAGAGTCCGTCGACGGTGAGCAGATTTCTGAGCACGCCGTCGTCCTGCTTGAGCAGCTCGACGAACAGCAGCTCGCCGTTGGAGGGGTTGACCACGAAGGCACCCAGCGCAGGGACGACAATCCGCTTATGCAGTAACAGATAACGGGTAATATATTCGCAAATCATCTCAATATCGGTTAAACGCGAGTTCAAAATTACGCTTTTTTTCTCACTCCGCGATAATTTTGCGACCTTTTTTGATAAAATAGGCAGAACAGTTGTAAAATAGAAAAATATTCTCCTACTTTGCATTGCGAAATGCCGCAGAATGTAGCTCGGCTACATTGCGAGAAATATGGCAATGTAGCTCGGACGGATTTAAAAAAATTGACTATTCGAAATGAAAAACAAGTACATCGATCTTATCGAACAGACGTTCGACTTTCCGCAGGACGAGTTCTCGGTAAAGGACAGTGAACTTTATTTCAACGATGTTCCGTTGATGGACATAATCAAGCAGTACGGCACGCCGCTCAAGATCACATACCTGCCCAAGATCTCGTCGCAGATCAATCGGGCCAAGCGTATGTTCAATGTCGCGCGTGCCAAGGTCGATTACAAGGGCGACTACAACTATTGCTACTGCACCAAGTCGTCGCATTTCTCGTTCGTGCTCGAGGAGGCGCTGAAGAACGATATCCACCTCGAAACATCGTCGGCGTACGACATACATATCATAAATGCACTTTACGACAGCGGTCTGATCGACAAGAACCGGTATATTATCTGCAACGGATTCAAGCGGCCGCAGTATGTCGAGAACATTGCGACGCTGATCAACTCGGGATTCACGAACACCATACCCGTGATCGACAACAAGGAGGAGATAGATCTGTTTACCGATGTTATCGAGAAAAGCTGTCAGGTGGGTATCCGCATCGCGTCGGAGGAGGAGCCGAAGTTCGACTTCTACACCTCGCGCTTGGGCATCCGCTACAACGACATCGTGGATTTCTACAAGCAGAAGATCAAGCCCAACAAGAAGTTCAAGCTGAAGATGCTGCACTTCTTCATAAATACCGGAATCAAGGACACCTCCTACTACTGGAACGAGTTGAGCAAGTGTATAAGCGTATATTGCGAACTTAAAAAGGTGTGTCCCGAACTTGACAGCCTGAATATCGGCGGCGGATTCCCGATAAAAAATTCGCTCAACTTCGAGTACGAGTACGAGTATTTGGCTGAGGAGATAGTCACGCAGATCAAGCACTGGTGCAACCAGAACGATGTGCAGGAGCCGCATCTGTTCACCGAGTTCGGATCGTTCACCGTGGGCGAAAGCGGCGCGGTGCTCTACTCGATCGTGAACCAGAAGCAGCAGAACGACCGCGAGTTCTGGTATATGATCGACAGCTCGTTCATAACCACGCTGCCTGACACGTGGGGTATCAAGCAGCGCTACATTATGCTGGCCATAAACAATTGGGACAAGGAGTACCAGCGTGTGTTCCTCGGCGGTCTGACTTGCGACAGCGAGGACTATTACAGCGGCGAATCGCACACCAACGCCATCTTCCTGCCCAAGTTGACCGGCAACGAGCCGCAGTATATCGGCTTCTTCCACACGGGGGCCTATCAGGAGTCGTTAGGCGGCTTCGGCGGCATACAGCATTGCCTGATGCCTGCCCCCAAGCATATCATCATCGACCGTGAAAAGGGCGACGCCGAATATTATACCCGTCTGTTCGCCAAGGAGCAGAGCTACCGCTCGATGATGCGCATACTCGGCTATTGATCCGCATCCACTCCGTATATGACAGCCGGCCGTCCGCAAATCGTGGAACGGCCGGCTTGCCATAATATGACGTTCGATCTTTTATGCTCCGAAGGTCGCTATAGCGTTATACACATTAAAATTACCCTGCCTTTGGCTGTAAAGATGCGGCCGAGCGAACAATGCCGGCAACGGCCGCAGCCTGATATTGGACCGAGTTTATCTGAAGTCTATGATCTCGTATCCGCGATAGTTGTTTTTGTCGAAAGTGAACATCGACATATCGACCATACCCAGCATCGGCTCTATCGAGGTTATGCCTATCTTTACGACTGTGCCGTCGGCATCGTATCCGAGCGAACGGGGCAGAGCCGTCTTCTGGTCCACGTCGACGGTTATGGTGCCGGTCGCCGCCTTGTGCTTGTTGGCCGGCGTGAGCTGCAGGGTGACCAAATCGTCGCGAGTGGAGATGATCGAGCAGACGAAGTCGCCGCCGATGAAGTCGAATGCGCGGGTGGGGTTGGTCAGGATGTTGTGCGAGGCGTGGTCGACGGCATCCACAGCCACCTCTTTGTTGCTGCGGTTGACC
>CAYYUW010000194.1:0-25093 GCA_964474985.1 uncultured Alistipes sp.
GCGGGAATGCAGCACAGCGAGGTGTGGTCGCCGTCACCTATGTCCTCCCTGATAGCCAACTCGATCAGGGCATCTACGAAGGGAATATATTCTTTTTTCATATTCATTATTTATTTATGGTATTCTTCAATATGTGGTACGCCGCATCGCACATCGCCGAGTGGTCGTAACCGTCGAGTTCGTATATTTCGGTTGCGGGGTGTCCCACAAGCCGCATCATCCGCCACATATAGGCGTTCTCCTCGTACCGGCCGAACAGCTCCAACTCGCGGTCACCCGTGATGATTATATACGGCGGGGCATCGGGACGCACGTGATACAGAGGCGCAAATTCATCGACGGCAGGCTGCAGCTCCGACATGCCGCGCACCCGCCGCTCGGCGAAATGCGTTATGACCTGCCCGCTGAAAGGAACTAACGCCGCTATGGAGTCAGCTTCGATGCCGTACTTTTTCAGCCACTTGCGATCGAGTCCTATCATACTGGTCAGGTAGCCACCCGCCGAGTGTCCCGAGACATATATGCGCGACGGATCGCCGCCGTAGCGCTCTATGTTGCGGAATGTCCACGCCACGGCCGACGCGGCATCGTCGATGCAGTCGGCCAGCGTGCAGTGCGGCATAAGCCTGTATTCGGCGGCCACCACAACCACACCTTCTTCCTTCAGCGCCTCGGGCACAGACTTCTTGCCGCCGGTCAGGCCTCCGCCGTGGAACCATACGATCACCGGCAGCGACGCGGTATCCTCGGCGTAATATACATCTATCCGGCAGCGCTCGCGGGCATATTCGTCATCGGACGAAGTGTAGAGTATGTCTTTCTCCTGAACGTACGTCGGCCCGCCTGCCGCGGCGGTTGCAACAGCCGCAAAGACTGCCAATATCGCAAAAATGACTTTCCGTATCATATTTAGCCGTTTATCCGATCTGACAAAGATACGAATAAGCGAGGGCAAATGCAAGTTTACTTGCAATTTGCTGAGCGGGAGTATCTTGGGCGAAGCCAATGTTCGAATAAGCGAGGGCAAATGCAAGTTTACTTGCAATTTGCCGAGCGGGAGTATCTTGGGCGAAGCCAATGTACGAATAAGCGAGGGCAAAAACAAGTTTACTTGATTTTTGCACTCGCGACGAGGGGGCCTCCGCCAGCGGAGGCTTCGGCCCGCGCGGTTCTAAAGAACCGCATTGTGTCGCTGAAATGTTCGTCGTAAATAAGTGGAACCATTTTCCTCTGTCGCGGATATTCGCGCCCGCCCTGAGCCGGAGTCGATTAATCGTCCTCTTCGGCGGAGTTCAGCAGATTGCTGTTCAGCAGTTTCTTGGGCTTTATGCCGTACTCGCGCAGACGTTCGCTGTTGCGTACAAGATTGTCGTTTCCTGAGGTGAGCCGCCTGTATGCTTCGTCGTAACTGCGCTGCGCGTCGCCGAGTCCCTTGCCGATGCCCTCTAATGCCCCGACGAACCGCACGAACTGGTCGTACAGCTTCACCCCAAGGCTGGCTATGCGCTCGGTGCTGCGGTTGCGGTTGTCGCGCTGCCACATATCGTCCACTAATTTTAGCATAGCGAACAGATTGGTGGGCGACGAGAGAATCACCTTGCGGTTGTAGGCTTCGAGCCACAGATCCTCGCGGCATTCGCGCACCGCCTCGAGAAACGCCGGCTCTATCGGAATAAACATTATCACGAAATCGGGCGTACAGTCTATAAGCCGTTGATACTCTTTGCGGCTCAGCTCTTTGATATGCGTGCGTATCGACTCGATATGACGCTCCATGGCGGCCCGACGCTCTGCGGGATCTTCGGCGCGTGTATAGTCGAGATACGCCGTAAGAGACACTTTGGAATCGATCACGATGCGTTTCTTGTCCGGCAGATTCAGAATCACGTCCGGACGCAGGTTGTTGCCTGCCTCGTCTTTCAGATTCGGCTGTATCAGATAGTGCTCGCCCTTTACCAAACTCGAATGGTCGAGCAGTGTGGTAAGAATCATCTCACCCATATCACCCTGAAACTTGGAATTGCCCTTTATGGCATTGGTCAGGTTGTTGGTCTCGTCGGTTATGCGGTGGTTCAACTCCACCAACCGCTGCAGCTCGTTGCGCAGTGCGCCGTGGCGCTCTATATCGTCGCGGTGAATGGTCTCGACCCGTTGCTTGAAATCGGCTATGTTGTCGCGGAACGGCTTTAGCAACAGCTCCATCGCCTCGCTGTTGGTCTGACGGAACAGACGGCTCTTTTCCTCCAAAACATCGCCCGCAACGCTGCGGAACTGCTCTTTGAGAGTTTTCTGCATCTGCTGCTGTTCGGCCAGACGCGCCTCGAGCGTCTCGATGCGCACGCCTCGGATATCGACTTCGGCCTGCACCTTGCCGCGCTCCTCTGTCAGAGCCGCGATACGTGCTTCGGCCGTGCGAACGGCTTCGTGCGCGGCTTCGGCTTCGGTCCTCGCGCGGTGCAGCTCCCGTCTCGAATATATGGCCGCAGCGGTCATAACCGCTGCAAGCGACGACAGTATGGCGATAATTACAATGTACATAAGTTCGGTATCTACGATACAAATATACATATAAGCGGGCGCAAAAACAAGTTTACCTGATTTTTGTCGGGCAGGTCGCAGATATTTGCGCCTGCTTTACGCCGCCGGAGGCTTTTGAGAAGTTGCGGCGAATTATGGTGACTATTATCGTTGCAAAGATGCGAGTTGCAGCCTGCGGAGGCTGCGGCTCGCGCGGTTCTGAAGAACCGCAATTTTGCTGATAGAAATATTAGCCACAAATGTTCGCGCCCGCCCCTTCGCCCCTCTATGGCGGGCGTGCGAGTTGCCTTGGACAACCCGAAATTACAGCGGTCTGTAGTTCTTAAGTTCGCGATTCAACTCTTTTTCGCGGCCGCCGAGCAGCCGGTCGGTCAGTGCGTGGAACTGCGGCGAGTGGTTGCGGTGGACGGTATGACAGAGTTCGTGGATTACTATGTATTCTATCAGATGATCCGGCAGCAGCATAAGGTAGACGCTAAGCGACAGGTCGTTGCGCGACGAGCAGCTGCCCCATTTGCTGCGAGTGGCCCGTATCGTCACGCTCCGGTATGGCAGTCCGATGCGTCGCGATATCGACTCCACCATCGGCGGCAGTATTTCCCGAGCTTCGCGGCGCATAGCTTCGGTAATCCCCTTGCGTATGGCCTGCTGCAGCGCCTCGTCGGTTTCGGCGAGCGAAGCGGGATATCGCACTGCGATCGTGTCTTGGGCTATGCGGACGGTTATGCGGTCGACCGGTTCGGGTGACAGCTGCAGCGTGTGACGCCGAGTGGAGTAGGGTGGGCGTATAATGCGGCTTTTGCGCGTCGCCATACTGCGTTCAAGCGCTGCGGCAACCCATTCGGTTTTGGTGTCGAGAAATTGCAGTGCCCGTTTCAGCGACACGTGCCATGGGTAGGAGAGCCTGATGCGGCCGTCGCCTCGAATCGAGAGCCTTATCGATCGCGAGCGGGCGCATCGTTCGGTCTCGATCTCGCCGAGTGAAGGGTGTACGACGATGCGTTTCATTCCCCGATGCGCTGGCGGACCACCTCGAAAAGCATCACCGCCGCGGCTGCCGAAACGTTGAGCGATTCGATATGGCCGATCATCGGTATGGCTATCTGCTCGTCGCACAGCTTGAGTACTTCGCGCGAGATGCCGCGCTCCTCGTTGCCCATAACGATAGCCGTCGGGCCTGTGAAGTCGGCATCGTAGAGCAGCTTGCGGCTTTTTTCGGTTGCTGCGACGATTTTGTAGCCTTCGGCCTGCAACTGCTTGAGCGTGTTGCGAATCGAGCCTACGCGGCACACAGGTATGGCTGTCAGCGCACCGGCCGACGAACGTATCGCTTCGGAATTTACCGGTGCAGCATTCTTGAGCGGCACAATCAGACCGTGAGCGCCGGCGCATTCTGCCGAACGTGCTATCGCTCCGAAGTTGCGCACGTCGGTTACACCGTCGAACACCACTACTAACGGTGTCTCGTCGTCGGGCACACGCTCGAAGATATCCTCCAAAGCCGCGTACTCTATTGCGGCGATCTGCGCCACTACGCCTTGGTGGTTGCCGCGCGTCAGACGGTTGAGCTTCTCGATCGGAACCTCCTGAATGCGCACCCGATGGCGCAGGCACAAATCGCGCAACTCGCTCATCAGCTGGCCGTCAGCTCCCTTGCGCATATACAGTTTCTCGATTTGTCTGCCCGCCTCGATCGCCTCGGCCACGGGGCGTATTCCGAAAATGATATTGTCTGCCATCCGCTTTCAATTTTTATACAAAGATATTGGATTTTACGATATGATTATTTGTTTTAACAAATTAAAGTGAAAGAGTCCGGTGCGGTACCGAACTCTTTCACGTGTTGGATAATGTTTGATTTGCTGTTGGGCAGCCGCATCACCTCTACTCTTGGAGGCCACACACTCGCCCCCCCCCGCTTGGAGGTCAGTTGATGCTCTTGCGGTCGGGCGATACGGTGGAGGCGTCCTCCATATCGTTCTGCAGCTTGACCATCTTGATAGCGGTAGCGGCGGCTTCGTCGCCCTTGTTGCCGTGACGGCCGCCGGCGCGGTCTAATGCCTGCTGCATATCGTTGGTGGTTAGCACACCGAATGCCACGGGCATATTGTACTGTAGCATCAGCTGCGTAATGCCTTGCGTAACGCCCTGACAGATAAAGTCGAAGTGGCGCGTGTCGCCCTGAATGACGCATCCGAGCGCGATTACGGCGTCTACATCGGTGTATTCGGCGAAGAACTGCACGCCGAGCGACAACTCGAATGTCCCGGGCACATATTTTATCTGTATGTCATGCTCGGCACAGCCTGCTTCGCGCAGCGTCCGCACTGCTCCTGCGAGCAGCGCTTCGGTCACCTCGCTGTTCCACTCGGCCACTACAATGCCGAAACGCATATCTTCGGCCGAGGGTACGGGCGTGGCGAAGACCGAGAGATTCTTGTTCTTGGTCGCCATCGATTAGAGTTCTCCCAGATACATTTCAGCTTCGCGAGCTTCGGGGCTGGTGGGATACTCCGTTGCGATACGCTTGAGGAGTTTCTTGGCTGCATCCTTGTCGCCCAATGCGATGTAGGCCAAAGCGGCTTTCTTCATATAGAGGGGCGCGGTGAAGTTGTTGTCGGTGCTTGCGGCAGCCTCCTCGAAGAAGGATACGGCCTTCTTGTAGTCGCCCTTCTGTACATATACGTCGCCCTGCAGGCCGAGGTTTTCGGCATTCACGAGCTTGTTGGGCACGCCTTTGGTAGCCTTGTACTTGGCCAAATATTCGGCAGCCTTGTCCCAGTCGCCGAGTTTCATATAGCAGATGCCCGCATACTGAGCCGCCAGATTGCCGGCGGGAGTCGAGCCGTACTGCTCGATGATGTCGAGGAAGCCTGCTCCCTCTTCGTCACCGTTGAGAGCCAGCTGGTAGTCGGCGTTGGCCTGCTCGAAGCGGAACTGTGCCACGTACATTGCGGCGGAAGCCTTCTCGGCGCGCGGCTCTACAACGAGTTTTTTGTAGGCGAATCCGGCCAGTACGATCACTGCGACCGCCAAAACTGCGGCGGTGATCTTCTTGCCGTTTCTGTCGAAAAATTCCTGAGTCTTGTCTACCGCGGTTTCGACGTTCTGTTCGATGCGAACCTCGGTCGAGGCATTGTTTTTCTTTGCCATAGGAGTGTTGAATTATTATTTTTATTTAACGTTTTTTCAATCAAGGTACAAATGTACGCTTTTTATGTGAAATTCCGCCCTGTCGGGACGATAATTTTCGGGTTTCGGAGAAAATTATTACCTTTGGAGTGATAAAAACGGTTGTAATGTATCTGCACACTCTGTCGCTTATCGATTTCAAGAACATCGAACAGGAAAGGCTCGAGTTGTCGCCCGACATAAATTGTTTAGTGGGTGACAACGGGGCCGGAAAGACCAATGTGATGGATGCGGTCTACTATCTGTCGATGTGCAAGTCGGCATTCGGTATGACCGACGGCCAGAGCGTGCGCCATGGCGAGGAGTTCTTTATGCTCGAAGGCTCCTACACCTCGGACAGCGGCCGCAGCGAACAGATAGTCTGCTCGTTCGCACGCCGCGGCGGCAAGTGCGTGAAGCGTGCCGGAAAGGAGTACGACCGTCTGTCGGACCACGTCGGGCTGATTCCGGCGGTGATCGTTTCGCCGGCCGATTCGGCCCTCATAAGCGATGCCGCCGAGGAGCGCAGACGCTACCTCAACGCTTTCCTCTCGCAGCTCGACCGGCAGTATCTCACGGCGGTGATGCGCTACAACAGCATTCTCAGCGAGCGCAACCGGCTACTCAAGCAGCCGTTGTCTTTGCAGGGCGAGTTGCTTGACATTCTTGACCAGCAGTTAGTCATCTACGGGCAGACCATATACGACAAGCGCGCGGCGTTGATCGAGCGTATGCGACCCGTTGCGGCGGAGTACTATCGGGCGCTGTCGGAGGACCGCGAGCAGGTGGAGATCGAGTATCGCTCCGAACTCAGTCGCACACCGTTCGAGGAACTGCTGCTCGCAGGCCGTCAGCGCGATATGGTGAATCAGTACACTGGCAGCGGCGTGCATCGCGATGATATGATTTTGCGCATCGGAGGCTATCCGCTGCGCAAGTACGGCTCGCAGGGACAGCAGAAGTCGTTCCTCGTGGCGCTGAAGCTGGCGCAGTACCGCATCGTTGCGGAGCACAAGGGCGAACGCCCGATACTGCTGCTCGACGACCTGTTCGACAAGCTTGACGCCCGCCGTGTGGAGCAGTTGATAAAGCTCGTCTCCGGCAGCGAGTTCGGGCAGATATTTATCACCGACTGCAACAAGATGCGTTTGCAGAACATTCTCGATGCGGCGGCCGAGAGTTATCGGCTTTTCTGTGTCGCCGACGGACACATAACACTACAGTAGGCTTATGCGACGCACGAAAACGATGATGATAGGCGAGTTGCTCGAGGACTTCTTTTCGCGGCCGTGGGTGGCCGCAAAGGTTGCCGAGGGGCGGCTGCCAGAGGTGTGGCGCGAATGCGTGGGCGATGCGGCGGCGGATATGACCACCGGCTTCGAGTTGCGCGGCCGCATCCTCAATGTGCGCATTGCGTCGAGTGTGCTGCGCAACGAACTGTTCATGCGGCGCGAGGAATTGAAAGACGAACTCAACCGCCGCTCGAAAGTGGCGCTCGTCGAGCAGATCATAATAAGGTAAGCCCTCCCACACACCAATAGTAAAAAAGCGTCCGCTTCCTTTCGGGAGCGGACGCGGTATTTTGCGGGTATCGGCATCAGGCGTTGCCGGTAGCCGATTCGAGTTTCTTCATAATGGAGAAAATGAACAGCGCTGAGAGGAGGCAGAGCGTGATGAGAAGCGCCCAAATACCCCACAGGGGCAGCTTGTTCCAGAGCAGACCCGGGATCGAAACGAGGTAGTTGCCGATTGCAGTGGCGGCGAACCAGCAGCCCATCATTGCGCCCTTGTACTTCGGGGGAGCCACTTTCGATACGAACGAGATGCCCATAGGCGAGAGCAGCAGTTCGGCGAACGTCAGAACCAAATAGGTGGATATCAACCAGTCGGGCGATACGAGTACGTCGCTGACGGTTCCGCCCAATTCGGCCGGCGAGCTGAGTCCGAGCGATCCGACGGTCAGAATGAGGAAGCCGATTGCAGCCACGAGCATACCCAGACCGATCTTGCGCGGAGCGGAAGGCTCCTTGCCCTTCTTGGCGAGGGCGGCGAACAGCGCGAGCGAAACGGGTGTCAGTGCCACTACGAAGAACGGGTTGAACTGCTGGAAGTCCGAAGGCTGGATATCGATGCTTTCAGGCATAGACATATATATTGCAGCAACGATGCCCCACAGGCCGAGCGTGACCACGCCGAGAATGGTGCGTACCTTGGAGGTCTTGGCCGAGAAGGTTTCGAACAGCGTGTATACCGATACTGCGATGAGGAACAGTGCACCTATGCTGAAGCCTATGCGGGTCGGACCGGTTGCGGTGTTGGCCGTGTAGTCGCGGGCGAAGATGGTCATCGTCGCGCCGTTCTGGTGGAATGCCATCCAGAAGAAGATAACCACGGCGAATACCAGCAGCAGAGCGGTGATGCGGCTGCGGGTCTGTGCGGGCGTAAGCTCGGCTTCGACGTGGTTGGCTGCTTTGGCCTGCTTGGCATTGACGTCGGCATGCTTGAACCACGAGCGGCAGGCAACATAGATCACTACGGAGATTATCAGCGAGATGCAGGCTACGGCGAAGCCGTAGTTGTAGGCGGCCGACAGCTTCTCGATGTAGTAGCTGCTGAACGAGGCCAGATCCATACCCGAAGCGCCGGTCATCTGCGATGCCAAGGCGGTCAGCTTGTCGGCATTTTCAGCCGAGATGACGCCGTCGAGACACTGGTGTGCCAGCTGCGGGATGTTTGCGTCGTAGAACAGGCCGCTTTTGCCGAGGAAGAAGTTGGTAACGCTCTTTGCCATCGAGGGGGCGAACATAGCGCCGATGTTTATGGCCATGTAGAACAGGCTGAAAGCGGCGTCGCGCTTGTTGGCGTAGCGGGGGTCGTCGTAAAGGTTGCCGACCATCACCTGAAGGTTGCCCTTGAACAGGCCGGTGCCGATAGCGATCAGAGCCAGCGCACCGAACATTAGGATTTTACCGGCAGTGTTGGCGTCGGTGGGGATAGCCAGACAGAGGTATCCGGCGAACATTACCCCGATACCGGTGGTTACGCACTTGCCGAAACCGATCTTGTCGGCGAGAATACCGCCCAGCAGCGGCATGAAGTATACCGCCGCGAGGAAGATCGAGTAGATCTGAGTGGCAACGGCTGCGCTGAATCCGAATTTTGCCTGAATGAACAGCAGGAAAATCGCCAGCATCGTGTAATAGCCGAAACGCTCGCCGGTATTGGCCAGCGCAAGGGCATACAAACCTTTAGGTTGTCCTTTGAACATAATTTTGTTGAGTTAAGATTAATATTTTGTTTCGTTAAATTCAACTCTTAGTCTACAAAATTAGAAAATATTTTCCGAATTTTGTATAAATGGAGCATTTTTCGTAACTTTATTGTGTCTAATTCAGCATTTCGTATTCTATGTGTACCGCAACCGAACACCTGCCCATAGTCGAACGCGACGAGTGGCTGCTACCCGTCGAGGGGGAATTGATATATCGCAATAAGCTGTATGCCAATAAGCTGCGCGATATCGAACAGACGGCCGGATCGATCGTCGATTATGCCAACGGCTATCGTTATTTCGGTTGGCAGCGCGACGAAATTCTCTCCGGCTGGTGGTTTCGCGAGTGGCTGCCGGCTGCCCGCGAGGTCTATCTTATGGGCGACTTCAACGGCTGGCGCCGCGGCGAGGTGGTGCTGCACCGCGGTGACGGCGGCGTGTGGAGCACCTTTCTGCCCGATGCGATGTATTCATCGAAATTGGTGCACGGATCGCTGTACAAGATGGTCGTGCATGGCGACAACGGCTGGCACGACCGCATACCGGCCTATGCCCGCCGCGCCGTACAGAACGAGCTAACGAAGGATTACGCCGCGCAGTTCTGGGCGCCCGAGCCGTTCGACTGGCAGGGCGACAACTTCGACCTGTCGTCGGTAGGCAGTCTGTTGATATACGAGGCGCACGTGGGTATGGCGCAGGAGCGTGCCGGCGTGGGTTCGTACAGGGAGTTCACGCGCAAGGTGCTGCCGCGGATCCGCCGTGCCGGCTACAACACCGTGCAGCTTATGGCCGTGGCCGAACATCCCTATTACGGTTCGTTCGGGTATCACGTTTCGAACTTCTATGCGCCGTCGAGCCGCTTCGGCACCCCCGAGGAGTTGAAGGAGCTTATCCGCACGGCGCATACTATGGGGCTGGCTGTGGTTATGGATGTGGTGCATGCCCACTATGTGAAGAATCTGAACGAAGGGCTGAACGCATTGGACGGCAGTGCCGACCAGTATTCGCCGGCGGGCGATGCGGGCTACCAAAAGTATTGGGACTCAAAGACGTTCGACTATGCCAAGCCCGAGGTGCAGCATTTCCTGCTCTCGAATCTCAAATACTGGCTCGACGAGTTCCACTTCGACGGGTTCCGTTTCGACGGCGTCACCTCGATGATCTACACTCATCACGGCTACACCGAGTTCGACTCCCGCGAGAAGTACTTCGACAATACGGTCAACCGGCCGGCACTGACATATCTCACGCTGGCCAACAGGCTGGTTCACGACTTCCGTCCGGCGGCCGTCACCATTGCCGAGGATGTCAGCGGTATGCCCGGGATGTGTCAGAAGATCGAGGACGGCGGCGTCGGCTTCGACTATCGGCTGGGTATGGCGATTCCCGATTTTTGGATCAAACTGCTCAAGGAGGTGCCCGACGAGCAGTGGGATATGTGGCAGATTTGGGAGATTATGACCAACCGGCTGCCCGACGTGGGCACGGTGGCGTATGCCGAGAGCCACGACCAAGCTATGGTCGGCGACCAGACCATAGCTTTCAGGCTTATGGACAAGGATATGTACACCGATATGGATCGCGGATCGCAGAACCTGCGCATCGACCGCGGCATCGCCCTGCACAAGATGATACGCCTGATGACCATTTCGACCGGCGGGCAGGCGTATTTGAACTTTATGGGCAACGAGTTCGGGCATCCGGAGTGGATCGACTTCCCGCGCGAGGGCAACGGCTGGAGCTACGCCTACGCGCGGCGGCAGTGGTCGCTGGCGCGCAATCCGTTCCTGAGGTATTCGCAGCTCGGCGACTTCGACCGCGCCATGCTGAAACTTGTGAAACGCTGCGGGGTGCTCTCCGACGGCTATGCGTATAACCTGCTGATGGACCAGAAGAACCAGACTATGGCATTCTCGCACGGCGATCTGCTGTTCGTCTTCAATTGGAGTCCGACCGCTTCGATGCTAGACTACGAGGTGCCGGTGCGCGAACCCGGGCGTTACCGCATCATCCTCTCGACGGACGAGCCGCGTTTCGGCGGCTTCGGTCGCGAGGACCTTAAAAGCAACCACTTCAGCCGTCCCGAGCAGCAGGCCGACGGCTCGGTGCGCCATACCATAAGCATTTACAACACTTCGCGCACGGCGCGCGTGTTCCGGCGTTATAAATAAAAAGAGATACCGCACTGAAACTCAGCGCGGTATCTCTTTATTGGTTGAGCTATCGGGATTCGAACCCAAAACGACAGAACCAAAATCTGCTGTGTTACCATTACACCATAGCTCAATCCGGTGCTCGTAAGCGATGCAAATGTACGAAAAATTTTTCGTTTGCGGCAAATTTCACCGCCGTTTTTTGTTCGGGGCGGCGGCGTTAGTGTGAAATTGGTTATATTTGCGGCCAAAAACTGCATCTTTATGAAACGCAATTTCACATATATCCCCAGCGGCGTATGTTCGCGCCAAATCGACCTCACGATCGAAGACGGCATCATCCGGCAGGTGACATTCACCGGCGGCTGCCACGGCAACACCCAAGGCGTCTCGGCTCTTGTCGAGGGTATGCCCGTCGAAAAGGTCATTGCCCGCCTCGAAGGCATCGACTGCCACGGAAAGGGTACCTCGTGTCCCGACCAGCTGGCGTGCGCCTTGCGTCAGGCTATGGCCGAGTGATCGTGTCGACCGAAAAACGGTATATGCAGCGCGCCGTGTAGCGCTGATCGGGACGCAGCACGACCGACGGCCATTGCGGTTTGTTGGGTGAATCGGGGTAGTGCTGCGTTTCGAGACATATCGATGCGCGGCGCCCGTATGCGATGTCTCCCTTGCCGATATCCTCGCCTGTCAGGAAGTTGCCCGAATATACCTGAATCCCGGGCTGGTCGGTGAATACCTCCAGCACGATTCCCGAGGCGGGCGAGCAGAGCCTTGCCGCGCATACATGGATGTCGCCACCCGAGTCGAGCACCCAGTTGTGATCGTATCCGCGGCCGTTGCGCAGCTGCTCGAACGAGGTCTGTTCAATGCGTTCGCCTATGCGGTGCGGCTCGGTGAAGTCCATCGGCGTGCCTGCCGTCGGAACTATCTCACCTGTGGTCATAAATGTCGAATCGACAGGTGTGTAGCGGCTTGCCGCTATATACAGTATGTCGTCCATCGACCCCGCTGCCGGATCGCCCGACAGGCAGAAATACGAGTGGTTGGTCATATTGATTATGGTCGGACGGTCGGTCACAGCGTCGTACGATATGTCGAGGGCGTTGTCATCGGTCAGAGTGTAGACGACACGCGCCGTGACTGCGCCCGGGAATTGCGAGTCGCCGTCGGGTGAGTTCATAACCAGCACGATGCGGTTGCGCTCCACCTTCTCGACGTCGTAGACGCAGTATTGCCAGCCCTTGGGTCCGCCGTGCAGGCAGTGCCCGAAGTTGTTCTGCGGCAGCCTTATGGTGTCGCCGTCGAGCACGAAGCGGCCGCCGGCGATGCGGTTGGCATAGCGTCCTATCGCCGCCCCGAAATCGCTCTGTCGGGTGCGGTAATCTTCGATGTTGTCGAATCCGAGCACCACGTCGCGCATCCGGCCGTTGCGGTCGGGCACCATTATCGATACTATGCGGCCGCCGAAATTCGTCACGCACACCTCGGCGCCGCGGTCGTTGGTCAGGGTGTAGAGTGCCACCCGCCGGCCGTCGATCTCGGCATCGAAAGCCTCGGGATCAAGTCCCGAAAGGGTGGTGGCTGTGCAGCCGCCGAGCAGGAGCAGGGCCGCCAAGATAATCGTCTTCATATCATTGCCTGTCAAGTGATTTGCAAATACGTTCGTTGATGCGGCGCACGCGTTCGCCGTCGAGCTTGAGCACCTTGCGGTCGTAGGTCAGCAGGCCGTTCACTTCGATCTCTACGTCCGTGGTCTGCGTGTAGACGGCTCCGGCGCAACCGCGGCGGATCAACTCGCCGAGCATATCAGCATACTTTTCGTATTCGTCCGTCACCTCTTTCTCGGTGTTGAAACGTACGTAGCCCCAGTTGCGATCCGGTTCCCATATATGGCCCTCGACTACGCGGCCTATGCCGCCGTATTCGCCTACTACAGTGGCTCGTTCGGTGTCGAACAGCCACAGATACGGGTGCGGATAGTTGTGCAGGTCGAGTATGTCGCCGGTGCGGTAGTGGTTGCCGCCGCTGGCCGGATTCACCAACCGCGAGGGATCGTAGCTCTTGGTCCATGCGACTATCTCCTGAGTCTTGAACTGACCCCATGCTTCATTGAACGGTACCCATACCCCTACGCAGGGTGACGAGTAGAGATAGTCGATTATCTCCCGCCACTCCTTGCGGTAGTTGGCTTCGGATTCGGGCGACCGCTGAAACTCGGCACCGTCGAAATATGCGGTATTCTGCCATTGGGGACCTGCATCGCCGCTGGGCATATCCTGCCAGACGATTATGCCTAACCGGTCGCAGTGGTAGTACCAGCGCGCCGGTTCGACCTTTACGTGCTTGCGGATCATATTGAATCCCAATTCTTTGGTGCGAATGATGTCCGACGCCAGCGCCTCGTCGCTCGGAGCGGTGTACAGACCGTCGGGCCACCAGCCCTGATCGAGCGGCCCGAACTGGAACAGCGGCCGGTCGTTGAGCGTCAGCCGTACGATCCCGTCGCTGTCGCGTGCCGTGGAGAATTTGCGCATAGCGGTATAGCTGCCGACGCGGTCGATCGTGCGGCCGTCGTGCAGCAGCGAGATCTCCATATCGTACAGCTCGGGTGATTCGGGCGACCACAATACCGGATCTTCTATGCGGAGTTCGAGCGAGGTGCCGGCCAAACCCCGTGCCGAGACTATGTGACGGCCTCCGCGCAGAATCTCCACCTCCACGATGTCCGAGCGGTCGGCGCCGCGCAGCTCCGTCTCGACGCGGAACAGTTTGCGGTCGAGGTCGGGCGTAGTCTTCACTCGGGATATGTAACGTTCGGGTACGGCTTCGAGCCATACCGTTTGCCAAATGCCGCTGACAGAGGTGTACCATATTCCCGACGGTTTGCCCACCTGCTTGCCGCGCGGCTGGTATCCGCTGTCGGCGGGGTCCCATACGCGCACGCGAAGAGTATTGTCGCCCTTGCGTACGGCAGCCGTTATGTCGATTTCAAAGGGCGTGTATCCGCCGGTGTGGCTGCCCACCTTGATGTCGTTGACCCACACGTCGGCCTGCCAGTCGACGGCTCCGAAGTGGAGCAGCAGCCGTTTGCCGTTCCATTTGGCCGGCAGCGCGAATGTGCGTTCGTACCATATATTGTTATTCGGGCCGACTGTGCGGCCTACGCCCGAGAGGCTCGATTCGACGGCGAAGGGCACTAATATATGCCCGTCGAATTTCTCGGGATTCCGGTCTGCGGGCACGATAGCATAGCACCACAGACCGTTGAGGTTCAGCCATTCTGTACGAACCATCTGCGGGCGCGGATATTCGGGCAGCGGATTGTCCGCGGTCACCATTTCGCCCCACTCGGTCAGAATTTTGTCGCCTGCAGGCTTCCATTGCGCTGCGGCTGTCATTGCGACCATTATGGCCGCTCCGGCAAGAATCGGTTTCAGTTTCATCGTTCGGCAGTTTAGTATATTGCTTCGATTGCACCGTAGCTGTCTGCTGCGATGCGTGCTTTATAATATATGTATACGGTTACTTCGCGCGGCAGCGGTGCAGTGAGCGGCGCCTTGTCGAGCTGCACCTCCACGGCATTGCGGCCGTCGAGTCGTATGTCGGTCTTTTGGTCCACGTGGCGGCCCGTATCCGTTTGGAATACGATGCGCTCGATCTCGATCGCATCGTCGCCGTGCGTCGGACGGAATCTTATGGCGCGCATCTTCTCGAACTGTTCGTGGCTTATGGTGAAGCTGTGCCGCAGGCTCTCCATGTTGAACTCGAACGGAGACCAGAAGTCGATCGCATTTTCAGACCGGTCGATGTCGCTCTCCGTCAGGTCGCGTGCCTCGGCTACCAATCGGCAGGCAGCCTCCAGCGGATCGTCGAACGGCTCGACGGGCGATATGCCGCGGCGGCTGTGCCACTGCTCGTCGTACTCTATGAAGTCGAATACGGTGCCTGCCGCCTTGGCTTCGAAATATTGCTTCATCCGCGGCAGGTAGTAGTCGCGCAGCAGCCCGGACCAGATGCGGCACGAGTAGTCGCTCAGATAGGGACTGCCCCACGTGGATACCAAGCGACGCGATTCGCCCACCAAGCGGTCCGACTCCTCGGCGCTGCAGCCCGCTGCGCGAGCCTGTTCGCACCAGCGCTCGAGACGCAGTATGGGGTGCGAGGCCAGCAGCCTGTCGGCATCCGAGAGCAGCTGTTCGAACCTCTCGGCCATAGCCTCGGCCTTGCGCCTGTCGCCGTTGACGTAGGCCCAGTTCAGGGCGTGCAAGGCGATGTCGGCTCGGCTGCAGAGGTAGAATGCCGCGTAGAGTGTGGCGTCGGTGCGGTAGGCGGGGCTGCTGCCCAATTTGTCGGCGCAGTCGAGGAAACTCTCTATGGCGGTGAAATAGTGGTCATTGATGCCGAGTGTCGGCAGACGGTGCGCAAAGGGCCTGTTCTGCCAGCGGTAGCGGCCGTTGTCGGTGAAGTTGCCGTATGATGATTGCCGCATCTCGCGCCAAAACTCGTCGATCTGCTCGGGACAGCTGCCGTAGCGGGCGGCGGAGTACTTGTGCAGGAACTCGTCGAGATCGATGCGGCTGTCGCTCCAGCCGGCGGCCGAGATCAACTCGTACACCACATCGTTTGTCTCGAGACCTTCGGGCGAGGTGCCGTAGCCTGTCAGCCTGCCCTTGCGGGGTGATTGCAGAGCGTCGAGGTGGCCGTTGGCATAAAACTCGAGGTCGCCCGTCAGCGCACTGCGGCCGCCGAAGTTGGGCACCGTGCTGTATATCCAGTCGCAGCCGAAGAAGCCGTCGAGATAGTCCCAGCTCTTTTCGCTGCGCCAAATGTATTTGTTGAAGTCCACGGCCAAATCGAGCACGATCATCCGTCCTGCCGGAACGCTGCCGAGCAGCGCTTCGACGCTGGCCTGATCCCATATATCGCGCTGGTTGCCGAATATCCATCCCTGTATGACCCATACGGCGTCGGGGTTGGCGCCGCTGAGCGAGCGGTAGATCGTGCGGCCGTATTCGTGCAGCGTCTCGGAGCGTTCGGTCGACCCCTTTTTGCCGAAGGGCAGCGCCATTTCGTTGAAGCTGTCGACAAGGTAGTATTTGCACTTTCCGAACTCCTTCTCCCATTCGCGCACGAAGCGCTGCCCGATCTCGACGAACAGCGGATCCATAGGCGAGAGCCACCAGTTGTGCAAACCGCACCATTTGGTCTCGGTAATCGTGACATCGGGGTAGAGTCGTTTCATCGCCGGCGGTACGAATCCTGCGAACCCCTGAATCACAGGCTTTATTCCCAGCTCGCTCATACGGTCCAAAATCCGGTGCTGCAGCTCGATCTGAGAGCGGTGCCACTCCTTGCTCGGAGCGCCGTACAGCCCGCTCATATTACCCATACGCTGCCACGGCATATGGGCCGGACCGGTGAACAGCACGTCGATCTCCTCCTGCGTGAGTCCCATCTGCCGCCATACGCGCGAGAGAATAGCCTCGGTAGCCACCGGTGCCATAGGCATATCGAACCCGTGCAGCGCGATCCAGTCGATCTCGCGCTCCCAGCGCTCCCAGTTCCAGAAGGGCGTTGTGTAGCCGAATGCGCAGACGTTCATATAGAGGCGGTGTTCGAAGGGCGTGCAGACCTCCTTGCGGTCCATATCGGGGAACGAGGCAGGCAGCCCGATGCGGTCACCCGACCAGTTTATGACGCCGTACCCGTTGTCGAGCAGATAGTCGTGGAACGCCTTGCAGATTGCGACAGGGTTGCTGCCCTCGATAAGCAGCCGCCCGTTGTCGGCACTGACGGCATACCGGTCCCGACCGTCGGCCGTCTTTTCGATCCGCGCCAAATCGACGTTGTCGGGAAAGGCGCCGACCGTCCGCACGATCGTCCGGCGTGCGGCCTCTGTGCCGGCATCTTGCGCGTACACTGTAAAAACGCCTGATATTAAAACGATTAGGGCTAAGATTCGTTTCATGGTAGTAAAGGTTGAAGTTTTTCGATTGTGCAAGTTAACGATTTTTCCGTAAAATAGTGCCGAAATGCCGGTTTAAATGTTTGCGGTTCCGCTGTTTCGGCCGTATGCAAAACAGCGAAGTCCCCGTGCAGGCGGGGACTTCGGGAGTGTATGGGCAGCGACCGTTTATTCGGCGCTGTTGTATGCTGCGAGGGCGAGTTTCACCGATCCGTGCTTTTCGAGCAGGGCGTGCGCCTCTTCGTAGGGAAGTCCGGTCGAGTTCATAATCATACGGGTGCCGCGGTCCCACAGCTTGGCATTGGTGAGCTGCATATTGACCATACGGTTGCCCTTGACACGTCCCATACGGATCATAATCGAGGTGCTGAGCATATTGAGCATCAGTTTCTGAGCCGTGCCGGACTTCATACGGGTCGAGCCTGTGACGAACTCGGGACCGACGATAGCCTCCATTGCGTACTCGGCCTCGGCGGCTACGGGAGAACCCGGGTTGCAGGTTATCGAACCGGTGAGCAGACCGTTTGCGCGGGCGTCGCGCAGACCGCCTATGACATAGGGCGTAGTGCCCGATGCGGCGATGCCGATAAGGGTGTCCAGTTCGTTAACGTCGAATGCCTGAAGTTCTTTCCACGCCTTGCTGCGGTCGTCCTCGGCCGACTCGACGGCGCTGCGCAGGGCACGGTCGCCGCCGGCGATAAGACCGATCACCAAATCGGGCGTAACGCCGTAGGTGGGAGGCAGCTCCGAGGCGTCCAGCACACCGAGCCGGCCGCTGGTTCCGGCGCCGATATAGAATACGCGGCCGCCTTTTTCCATACGCTCGACGATCTTTTCGACCAGCTGGGCCATAACGGGAATCGACTCGCGCACGGCGGCTGCGATCTTGGCATCTTCATTATTCATATTGGTGAGCAGTTCGGTAACGCTCATCTGCTCCAAATTGTCGTAGAGCGACGACTGCTCGGTAATCTTGATAAATTCGGACATATTCAATTGAGTTTGAGTTTTACTTTTGGTTGCGGTGATACTCCACCAATCCCTCCATCGGCACCTGCGAGATGCGGCCTACAGCAAGGCCGTAGCGGGAGAGCACTTTTTCGAGCTGCGGACGGAAGAAGTAGGCGATGCTGCCGGTGAATGCCACGGGGCAGTTCTTCGCCTCGGGGTATTGCAGCACGTTGCGCTCGACGAACTCGGCGAACGAATCCTCCACCAATTTCGAGCACTCTTCGCGGTCGATATGCTTCGAGAGGAAGCGGGTCATGCTGGCCATGAAGCGGTTGGGCTGCGGCATAGGCTTGCGGTAGACGTTGGCGATGAATTCGGGGTACTCGTAGGGGTAGTCCTCGTAGAACAGCTTGCAAAGGTCCTCAGGGAAAATGCCCTTCAGTACATTTGCCAGCAGTTTCTTGCCCATTACGGCGCCGCTGCCCTCGTCGCCGAGGATGAAGCCCAAGGGGCGCACGTTCTTCACGATTTCGCATCCGTCGTAGTAGCAGGAGTTGGCTCCTGTGCCGAGGATGCAGGCGATGCCGGCCTGAGTGCCGCAGAGCGAACGGGCGGCGGCCATCAGATCGGTCGTGGCCTCGATGCGCTGGCAGCCGAAGTATTTCGAAACGGTTTCGACGAGGGTGGCCGTAGCCTCGGGAAACGACGGGCCGCAGCCTGCGCCATAGAAGTAAACGGCGTCTATGCCCTCGTGCGGGCCGGTGTATTCGTCGGTGAGTACGGCCATAATCTGTTCGGCGGTCATCATCACGGCATTGATACCCGAAGTGTAGTAGGAGACCGCATCTCCCGCCGGATCGACTACGCACCACTGCGTTTTGGTCGAGCCGCTGTCTGCAATAATATACATAATACTATAGGTCTGTTAAAGAGTTATAAGTCAGCTTGTGTGTCGAAATTCGATCGACAAATATACGATTTATTCCATCAAAATCGACAGTTTCTCCTCAGAAAAAGAACCGAATAAGTTGAGTATTAGAAAAAAATATCGTACATTTGAATTGCCGAATTTTGCAATTCGACAGCTAACTTAATGACAACCAATAGAAACCGAAAGCTCATATATGAGAAAGACAATTATGATGCTGTCGGCGGCATTATGTTTGCAACTTGCCGCCGCCCAGCAGCCCGCAGCTGAAAAACCGCTGCATCGCGCGCAATTTTCGACCTTCCGTGTCGACAGCGCTACCGTTATCGACGGCCGTCTGGCCGTGGCGCTCAATCCCGGGGTGCAGCGCGAACCCGTTTATGACACTACCCTTACTGCTATCGAAACCGAAATACGGGATTCGCTCGGCGCCGATTACTCTTCGATGCCGATCGATCTGACCGTCTACGGACGTCCACTTTCCGATTTCGTCTTCGATACTTCGCGCGGCAAGAGCACCCGCCACGGACAGGTAGTGCGCAACATCGACCGCCCTGTGTTCGCCGACGGCCTGAGCGGCTTCTCGATCGCCGCATGGCCCAGCCACGGCTGGTTCTACGAGCCTACGCTCAACCGCTGGGAGTGGCAGCGCGCCCGCTGCTTCTCGACCGTCGAGGACATCTCCTCGACCGGTTACGTGAACGCTTACCTTACCCCGATGCTCGAAAATGCCGGCGCCGAAGTTTATATGCCCCGTGAGCGCGACGCTCAGGGATATATGGTCGTGGTGGACAACGACAATGCGTCGAGCCGCACCCTGCGCCGCTCGGGCAAGTGGGAGAAGGCCGACGGCGGCTATCGCCACCTGAATATCGTCTACCGCAACGAGAACCCGTTCCGTGATGGCACCTATCTGCGTTTCACTGCCGACAGGCGCAGCGGCAAGAACTCGGCGCAGTATCTGCCGCGGTTCGATGCCGCAGGCCGCTATGCCGTTTACGTGTCGTGGGGCAACGAGGGCGAAAAGGCCGGCCGCGCACTCTACGAGGTGCGTCATACCGGCGGCGTGACCCGCTTCGAGATCGATCAGCGTGCCGACGGCCGTACGTGGTACTACTTGGGCACCTTCGACTTCGCCGCCGGCGAGAACCCCTCGACCGGATCGGTTACCGTGCGTGCTGCTGCCGACACTCCGGCCGGTTCGGTGATCACGACCGATGCTGTCCGCTTCGGCGGCGGCTGGGGCCGCGTGGCTCGCGGCGAGGACGCTATGGTGAGCGGCTCGCTGTCCTATGCCGAAGGCTCGCGCTACTACCTCCAGACGGCCGGTATGCCCGAGGAGATATATTCGCCCACTGGATTCGTCAGCGACTACAACGACGATTACCGTTCGCGCGCACTGTGGGTCAACTATATGAAAGACAATATGAACGTGCCGGTAGACCTGTCGTTCGCATTCCATACCGATGCCGGCTGCACGGCCGACTCGACGATCGTCGGTACGCTGTCGATTTACAGCACATACGACGGCGACAACGAATTTATGGGCAAATTCAAGGACGGCAGCTCCAAGTTCGTCAATCGCGATTTGGCTGAACTTGTGCAGACGCAGATTACCGACGACGTGCGCACGCTGTTCGATGAGGACTGGACCCGCCGCGATCTGCGCGACGCCGCCTACAACGAGGCGTGGAAACCCGATGTGCCGTCTATGCTGCTCGAGCTGCTTTCGCACCAGAATCTGGCCGATATGCGCTACAGCCTCGACCCGCGGTTCCGTTTTGCCGTGAGCCGTGCCATTTACAAGGCTATGGCCCGTTTCCTTACTGGCGGCGACTGCACGATACAGCCTCTGCCTCCCGTGGATTTCAGCGTAGTACCCCTTGGCGGCCGCCGCGTGCGTCTGAGCTGGGCCGAGCAGAGCGATCCGTTGGAGCCTACGGCTGTGGCGAAGAAATACCGCCTCTATACCCGCCGAGGCGATGCCGGCTTCGATAACGGAGTCGATGTCGAGGGCACTGTATTCGATATGGAGTTGCCCGAGTGGGGCGTGCAGTATTCGTTCCGCATAGCAGCGGTGAACGAGGGCGGCGAGAGTATGCCCAGCGAAGAACTGACGGCGTGCCTGTTCGAGAATCAGCGTCCAGTGCTGATCGTCAACGGTTTTACCCGCGTATCGGCTCCTCTGAGCTTCGACACCGGCGATATGTCGGGCTTGGCTTGGTGGAACGACGAGGGTGTGGCTGACGGCTTCGACACCCACTACGTCGGCAAACAGTACGACTTCTACCGCTCGTCGCCGTGGCTCGATGACGACTGCCCGGGTTGGGGCGCAAGCGGCTCGGAGGGCTTCAACCTCGTCATCCGCGGCAATTCGTTCGATTTCCCGTCGGTTCACGGTGCGGCACTGGCTGCTGCAGGCCGCGGCTTCGTGTCGTGCAGCCGCGCGGTGTTCGAGCGTCAGTCGTTCGACGTACTGCCTTACTCCGCAGTAGACATCATTATGGGCGAGCAGCGCACTACCCATTCGTTCAACGGCAAGGAGCCTCAGTTCGCGGTCTTCACCCCCGAATTTATGGCTCAGCTCTCGACGATGAAGGACCTGCATATCCCCGTGTTGATTACGGGCGCATACGTCGGCAGCGACGCAGTGATCGAGCAGGACAGTGCGGCCCTCGCCTTCATGCGTGACAAGCTGCACTATATGCAGCGCAACAACCATTCGAGCCAAACTGGTGCGGTTATGCCCGTAGACGCTTCGATCAACGGCTTCTCGCTCAGCGCCTGCAACTTTATGACCGAGGCTGGCCGCGACATATACCGTGTCGAGGCTCCCGATGCATTGGAGCCTGCCGGCAAGGGTGCAATGCGTCTGTACCGTTATGCCGATACCAGTATGTCGGCCGGTGTGGCGTACAGGGGCGACGACCAGCGTATCGTGGTTCTCGGATTCCCGTTCGAGACGATCATCGGTTCCGCCGACAGGGCGCGCATCATGAACGAGATCATGAATTTCCTGACACAAAACTAACTTAAATATTAATCGGACGGGCGGCGCGGTTAACTGCGCCGCCCTGTCGCAACAAACACTCTATGGAAAAACTCATCACCTGTTACATCGCCGCCGGCCCCGAAGCGGATCTGGCGAAAACGAAGAGCCAGCTGGCCGAAAGCGCTATCGTGGCCGATGTATGCGTTATGCCCGATCTGAACAAGACAGAGACTCTGCGCCGCATCGCCGCCGAAGTGACTACGCCGTATGCGATGTTCTATACCAAATCAATTGCGCTGCAGATGGGATACTACTCGCTCGACCGTTTCGTCGAGGTGGCCGAGGATACCGATGCCGCAATGCTCTACTCGAACTACTACGAGAGCAAGGAGGGCAAGATCACCGCTCACCCTGTGATCGACTATCAGGCCGGCAGCCTGCGCAACGACTTTAATTTCGGTTCCGTGTTAGTGGTCAAGAGCGACAAGCTGCGCAAGGCCGTAGGGGCGATGGACAAGGAGTACCAGTTCGCCGCAATGTACGACCTGCGTCTCAAGCTGTCGCTGCAGGGCGCGATAATGCGTCTGGCCGAATACCTCTACACCGAGGTCGAATTGGATACGCGCACTTCGGGCGAGAAGATGTTCGACTATGTAAATCCCGCCAATAGGGCCGTGCAGATCGAGATGGAGCAGGCTTGCACGCAGTACCTCAAGGATGCCGGCGCTTATCTGGCTCCCGAGTTCGAGGATATCGACTTTACCGAGTGCGACTTTCCGGTCGAGGCTTCGGTGGTTATCCCCGTGCGCAACCGCGCCCGCACGATCGCCGATGCTGTACGTTCGGTGTTGAAGCAGAAGACTTCGTTCCCGTTCAACCTTATCGTCGTGGATAACCACTCGACCGACGATACCACCAAGATACTGGCCCAGTTGGCCACCGAGGACGAGCGGTTGATCCATATCATTCCCGAGCGCGACGATCTGGGTATCGGCGGCTGCTGGAACCGCGCCATTATGGACGCACGCTGCGGCAAGTTCGCCGTGCAGCTCGACAGCGACGACCTCTATATCGACGAGAATACGCTGCAGAAGGTTGTCGACGCATTCTACGCTCAGAAGTGCGCCGCTGTGATCGGCTCGTACAAGATCGTCAACTTCAATTTGGAGATGCTGCCCCCGGGCATCATCGACCACCGCGAGTGGACGCCCGAGAACGGCCGCAACAACGGCTTGCGTATCAACGGCTTCGGTGCTCCCCGCGCATTCTATACTCCGATGCTTCGCTCGATCAAGCTGCCCAACACCAGCTATGGCGAGGACTACGCTGTGGTGCTGGCCATTTCGCGCCGCTATCAGATCGGCCGCATATACGAGCCGCTCTATCTGTGCCGCCGCTGGGAGGACAACTCCGACGCTACGCTGAGCATCGAGAAGGAGAACAACAACAATACGTTCAAGGACCGTGTGCGCACGATAGAGTTCCTCGCCCGCCAGCGCGCCAACAAAAACAAGTAGTCTATGTTGCAAGAGAGGGTAAAAGAACTTTTCGCCTCACAATTGGAACAGTGGCCTACGGCACGCCGCAACTTCGACGATCTGGATTCTGTCCGGACCGCCGAAGTGCGCTTTTCGGGTTGCCGTATGTCGGTGACTTTCAATGCAGGACGTATCCGCTCCACAGCGGCCAAGGTGGACAAGAAGACCATTGCCGAGCGCCGCTGCTTCCTCTGCGCCGACAACAGACCCCCTGAGCAGGAGGGTATAGACGTTGCCGGCCGCTATACGATACTGATCAATCCGTTCCCCATATTCCGCCACCACCTGACGATTCCTGACAGCACGCATACCGATCAGGCTATGACGGCGGAGCGTATGGGCGATATGCTCGATCTGGCGCGCGAGCTGCCCGAGTGGTCGATATTCTATAACGGTCCCAAGTGCGGAGCTTCGGCGCCCGACCATTTCCATTTTCAGGCCGGTGACCGCGACTATATGCCCGTTGAGGCTGAAGCGGCTGCAGCGGACAGAATTTTGGTTCACAACGACCGCCTGACGATCAAGACTATAGACGATTATGTCCGCCGCGTGGTGGTAATTGAGAGCGCTGACCGAGAGACGGTTATCGACACTGTTGTCAAAGTTGTTAAGGCCGTTGGCGAGGTTGTCGAGCGTGAGCCGGAGCCTATGGTTAATATCATCGCCCTGCGCGATGCCGACCGCTGGCGCGTTATGGTATTTCCGCGCCGCGAACACCGTCCTGCGCAGTTCTTCGCCGAGGGCGACGCTCAGATCGTCTTCAGCCCGGGTGCCGTGGATTTCGGCGGCGTGCTGATCCTGCCCCGCGAGTGTGATTTCGAGCGTCTTGCGCACGAACCGCAGACCATAGCCGATATGTTCGCGCAGCTGACCTTCACCGAGGAGCAGTTCGAGGAGTTGAAACGTAAAATCGAACGCTTATGAAACTTTCTGTAGGCATAATGTATTCGCCGAGCATCAGCTTCCGCCTCAAGGGGGCGTTCCTGTGCGGCGGCGAAAGGATCGAAGGAGCGGGCACAGTGTCGCTCGACGGCGGTACCGTTACGCTCTCGACCGAGGCGGGCAGGCGCGAGGTGTCGCTGCCGCTCGAATTGGTGCCGGAAGATTACGCCACGGCCGAGTTCGAGCTGCAGGATGTTGTCATCGGTATCGATTTCCACTGGGAGCGCAAGGAGAACCAGTCGTTCCGCGGTTCGCTGCGCATTATCGGGGAGAACGGCAAGCTGACGGCTATCGATGTGCTCGATATCGAGGATTATCTGCTGAGTGTCATCTCGTCGGAGATGAGCGCCACTTCGTCGCTCGAACTGCTGAAGGCGCACGCCGTGATTTCGCGCAGCTGGCTCATAGCCCAAAAGGAGAAGTCGCAGGTGCTGGAGCAGACCGAAGGAGGCTATTGCTCCTGTACCCGCACCGACGAGGAGTACATACGCTGGTTCGATCGCGAGGATCACGTCAATTTCGACGTCTGCGCCGACGACCACTGCCAGCGCTATCAGGGTATCAACCGCGCCTCGACCGAGGTGGTGCGCAAGGCTATCGAACAGACGCGCGGCGAGGTCCTCGTCTATGACGGCAAGACT
>CAYYUW010000195.1:0-25959 GCA_964474985.1 uncultured Alistipes sp.
TCGAGCTTATACCCTACCGCCTTGAAATACATACCCGACATATTGACCGGCGAACCGTGCGACAGGTGGCCGCCATGCGACAGGTCCAACCCCATAAAGGTATCCCCGGGTTTAAGCACGGCAGTGAACACGGCCATATTGGCCTGCGCTCCAGAGTGGGGCTGCACATTGGCATACTCGGCGCCGTAGAGCTGGCATACGCGGTCGATAGCCAGCTGCTCGACCTTATCCACCACTTGACATCCGCCGTAGTAACGTGCTGCGGGATAACCCTCTGCGTATTTATTGGTGAGCACCGATCCCATCGCTTCCATAACCTGTTCGCTGACGAAGTTTTCAGATGCTATCAGTTCGATGCCGTGCGTCTGACGCGAACGCTCCTCGGCGATCAAATCGAATACTTGAGTGTCTCTTTTCATTTTTTTCGTATGTTTTTGGTTGTCAATTATCTGTTTTTACTTTTCGGATTAGTGTCTGCACAGTCTTCTGTCCCGCGGCATCGGTCTCGGTGAGCACCATTCCTACACCCTCGGCAAACCATTGCGCAGAGGTGAAATCTAATGATATTCCGACCATATCCAACTCGACATGATTATTGTAAACGATTTTGTAACAGTCGAATACTCCTGCCGGAGTATTGATCGTCTCACGGGCTGCCACCCTGTTGTCTGTGGTATGAGAGCGGATCGTAACCGTGTAGCCGGACATCGACAGACGTACGTCTGTATGACAGTCGCTGATCGTATCGCCGACCTTCAACCTGTTGGGCATCACTATATCGTCGCACTCTACCGCTATATCATCGACGCCGGACTGCATAAGTCCATTCAAAAGATCCCGCGACATAGCATCTCGGGCCGATACGACATATCCGGTCGGGGTTAGACGTCCCGTATGCATATTCCGCAGCGGCATACCGTTAACCGTCTGGATGTTATGTTTGTCATCCAGCTGTTCTATGGAGAATGTCAGCAACAGATCGTCACCGTCATGCTCGGAATCCGTAAGCGCAATAACCTGATAGCCGACGATTTTGTCGGCAGCCTTGATCTCGTACTCGAGCACGGTCCCCGCCTCGGTGCATACGAACGGATCCGACGCCCGTGCGGACAATGCAGCAAAAACGAGGATAAGCGAAACCAGCAGTTTTTTCATAAGCGCATACTATTCTGCAGACAAATATACGATTTTTCCGTCAAAGCCGACCGCTTCGGCCGATGAATTTTTTCACTAACTGCCCCGCCTCTTCTGTCAGTGGACGATTAATGGCCGCAAACGTAGCTAAATAGAAATATTTTTCGTACCTTTGGCCTGCAGATTAAGGATTTTTACCTTATAAATATATAAAGTTATGAAACTACTCGAAGGAAAAGTTGCGATCGTAACCGGCGCCGCACGCGGTATCGGCAAGGCTATCGCACTTCAGTTTGCCCAGCAGGGAGCCGACATCGCGTTCACCGATCTGGCTATCGACGACAACGCCAAGGCTACCGAGGCCGAAATCGCCGCTTTAGGCGTGAAATGCAAGGGCTACGCCTCCAATGCCGCCAATTTCGAAGATACTCACAAGGTCGTGGCCGAGATTCACAAGGACTTCGGCCATATCGACGTGCTGGTTAACAACGCAGGCATCACCCGTGACGGCTTGATGATGCGAATGAGCGAGCAGCAGTGGGATATGGTGCTGACTGTCAACCTAAAATCGGCATTCAACTTCATTCACGCAGTAACTCCAATTATGGCCCGTCAGAGAGGCGGCTCCATAATCAACATGTCGTCGGTGGTGGGTGTTTCGGGCAATGCCGGCCAGTGCAACTACTCAGCTTCGAAAGCCGGTATGATCGGTCTTGCAAAGTCGATCGCCAAGGAGATGGGTCCCCGCGGCATTCGTGCCAACGCTATCGCCCCGGGCTTCATCATCACCGATATGACCAACGCCCTGTCCGACGAAATCAAGGAGGGCTGGTACAAGCAGATTCCCCTGCGTCGCGGCGGTACGCCCGAGGATGTTGCTAAGGTGGCTCTGTTCCTTGCCTCGGATCTCTCGTCGTATGTCAGCGGTCAGGTGATTCACTGCTGCGGTGCGATGAACTGCTAACAACATCAAAATCAAAGCGGGGCGCGGCTTTATCCAAAGTCGCGCCTCGTCTATTCACGCACAAGGGATTCGTACAGTCCTTCGCAGGCATCTTCAAGCAGGTCGAGCACGATCTCGAACCCCTCGCGGCCTTCGTAATACGGATCGGGGACATAGTGCGCATCGGGATGCGAGCGGCAGAAGTCGGTCATCCGGTCGATCTTCATAGCCGCAGCTCTGTCCGGCGCAAGGCGGTAGAGCGATTCGTAATTATAGTCGTCCATAACGATGATATGGTCGAAGCGGTCGAAATCCGACACCCGCACCGGTCTGGCCCGATGCGTAAGCACATAGCCGTGCCGCGATGCCGCCGCGCGCATTCGTGGGTCAGGCAGGTCACCGGCATGGCCCGAGTAGGTACCTGCAGAATCGATATCGAACCTGTCGCTGCCGCCGTGACGCTCCACGATCGCACGCATAACTCCCTCGGCGGCCGGTGAGCGGCATATATTTCCGAGACATACGAACAGTACCGAATGCTTTTTCATAAACGCCTATTTTTTACGATCGTATTCGGCCTTTTGTTTTTCGCGATACTTTTCGTAGCGTTCGCGGGCGCCGGCTATACATTCGTCATCGAAAGCTATGGTTCCCATAAGCGGCATAAGTCGCTCGATCTGAGAGGCTCGCTTATTCAGATAAGCCGTCGGGGACGAAGGGTTGCGCTTGCGGGGATTGGGATAACAGGCAACTAACAGCGCAGCCTGACGCCGCGAGAGCTTCGATGCCGGACGGCCGAAATAATGCTGTGCGGCAGCCTCGGCGCCGTAGATGCCGTCGCCGGTTTCGATGACATTGAGATATACCTCCATTATCCGCTCCTTGCCCCACAAATGCTCGATAAGAAAGGTGAAATAAACCTCCAAACCTTTTCTCAGCCAAGATCTTCCGCTCCAAAGAAACACATTTTTCGCCGTCTGCTGCGATATGGTGCTGGCGCCGCGCTGTCGTTTGCCGCGGTTGTGCTCGTCGATAGCTTCGTATATGGCGCCGACATCGAAACCTCTATGTCCCAGAAAATTGTTGTCCTCGGAGGCAATCGAGGCCCGCACGAGGTCGGGCGAGATCTCCGCCAGATCGACCCAACTCTTTTCTATCGAGGCGCCGCCCAATGCCCGCGAGATCATCAACGGCGTCACCGGCGGATCGATCCAACGGTACACCAGTGCCAGCAACGTACTGAAAGCGAAGAGTGCAAGCAGCGTCTTGAAGATGATTCGCAGCATTTTTCTGAAGATTCTTTTCATATCCGGCCAATGATACTGCAAAGATAGTCGAGTAATTCGTTTTTGCGTAATATCTGGCAGGATAATTGACGCCGGCAGCAGACGAATTATAAAAAATCGCATTATGAACCATCGTTCAAACAACGTGTTGTGTCTGTTTTTCACGAATCGCTATTTCGATTCGGCCATATTGTTCATGCGCATTTTCGTCGGGGCCATGATGCTCACGCACGGAATAGGCAAGATTCAGAGCTACGATGCTATCGTAAACTCCTTTCCGGATCCGTTCGGCATCGGCAGCGCCGCCTCGTTCGTACTTATCACATTGACTGAGGTAGGCTGCTCCGTACTGTTGATAATCGGGCTTTTAATCCGCATCGCAGCTCTGCCTTTGATCTTCGGAATGTTCGTGGCCACGTTTTTGGCGTTCCCCGGCAAGAGCTTCTCCGCCGGAGAACTCTCATTCGCATATATGGGCATATACATAATGCTCTTTATCTCCGGCGGCGGACGCTACTCGCTCGATGCGATGTTCTTTCCCTGCGGCTCGGATAACGGCAGATCGTGATGCGGCACTTTAGCTCCGCTTTCGATTATGCAGACTATCGGGAAGATAGCAAAGCATACCGCACCGAAGCCAATAAGTATTCTGGCAGCTGTAAAGTCCGCACTTTCGAACAGGAATGCCGCCATAAACACACAAATCAGGGCGGCGGCAAGAGGCACAAGCGACAGGCGGCGCGCCAGCGGATAGTCCGCACGCCACATCTTGGCCAGCAGTATTACCGCACTCGACAAGCTCCAGCAAACCATTCCCAACCCGATCAGCACGAATCCGACGTAACCGGTCGCCTGATTCCACTCCATAACCAACAGAGCCACACCGAAAACAAACGCCACGGCGCCCATCGATATCGAAAGCGAACGCCACGTGCTGCGCTCGGAGTTGCGATAGATGTTGCGAATCTGACGTACGATGCTCGCTACCAACGCTATTATAACAGTACATACGCAAGCCGCACCCAAGAGTATGCTGCCGGCGGCCAAGTGCGCCGGTTCGTGCGCATGCGTAAGCAGCAACAATGCCCATATCCACGCCGCCGCGGCCGCAAGTACGGGTATACACATTATCACCGACCTGCGGCGGGCCATGAAACCTGCAGGTCCCGACGCCGATTGCATCTGCTCAGGCAAAACTTTAGATGAGTTTTCAGAAATATATGAAAATCCAATCGATGCGGCAGCGACAGTAGCCAAGCATAACGTCACGAGCGCCAAGCCGCACACCACGTGCCCCGAGACCGAAAATCCTGCTGTCTCGTGTTGTGAGATCAAGACAAGTCCGACGATGAATGTCGCGACCGCCGCAGCATATCCCAATGCAGGGAACAGATAGCGCGTTCTCCAGTTGTCGGCACTGGCTGTCTGACGCACTACGGTCGCCGCGATGCAGCATAGTGCCAAGCACACTGCTCCAAGGAAAAATACCACCGGTCCTGCCACGCGGGCGGGTTCGTCAAACGAACCGAGGTAGATGCAGCCTCCGTAAAAGAAGCAAAAAAGTCCCGTTAAGAGGGGGATAAGTCGAAAAAGCACACTGATTCCGTAATTCATAAAAGAACGTATATTGAATTTCACATAAATTAAATACCTTTGCAACAAATTTTGCGCCGTACTTCGCTATATGAATCCGAAGCACTGGCGCACTTTTTGACACTCAGTACAAACGGAAATATACGACTATGAAATTAGAAACCATTATCCTATGCACCTTGGCGGCCCTCTTTGCGACATCAGTGTCTGCACAGCCGCTCAAGGAACCGAAAAAAGTAAAGAACGTAAAAATTACTGACCTTAACAACAATCCGGCAGAGCTGCCGCATTTCGGCGAGAAGAACCTTATGATCTTCTATGTCGACCCCGACAAACATAGGCAAAACCAAGACTTTACCGACGATATGGAGGCCAATCACGAAGTCGCCAGCGACAAGCTCTACGGCTTCGGGATAATCAACCTCAAGGATGCACCCGTGTTCCCCAACTCGCTGGTTCGCAGCATCGCCCGCAAGCGCACGGCCAAGAACGGCGCAACGATACTGACCGATGCCGACCGTACCATCGCCCAGCAGTGGGGTTTGGGCGACTGCAACAACCAGTTCGTCCTGCTTATAGTATCCAAAGAGGGTGAACTCGTCTATATGCACAAGGGTGAAATGTCTCAGGCGGATATAGCAGAGTTTTACAAGTTCGTGGAGAAATATCGTTAAATGAGGTATTTCGTCCTAATATCGATTATTTTGTTTGCGAGCAGTACGCGGTTGTCGGCTCAGAGCGAAAGGATTTTCGTACACGACGGCGACACGATCAGATATTCATATACGCCGCTGCCGCCCGCAGAGGTCGATTCGCTCACCGCGGCACCGGCCGACACCGCAGCCCAACCCCGCGGATCGATATTCAGACGGCTCGTGCGATATTTCGAACAGGCAAACGTCGACCGCACCCGAGAGAAGAAAATCGACTTCTCGTGGATCGTAGGACCGAGCTATTCGGCCGTTACCAAATTCAGTTTGGGTGTGCTCGCTTCGGGGCTGTACCGCATCGACCGGAACGACACGATTACCGCTCCGTCGAACATATCGATATACGGCAACGTATCTACTTCGGGATTTTATATGATCGGCATAAGCGGATTGAACACAATGAATTTCGACAAGCACAGGGTCACATACGACATATCGTTTTCATCTATGCCCACCGATTTTTGGGGTATGGGATACATCATGGGTCGGGATTCGCTACGCTCATCGCTCGTGCAAAAGCGCTACCGGATCAATGCGGAGTACCAGTGCCGCATTTTGCCGAATACATACCTCGGTGCAGTGGTCGATTTCTCGCATATCGCTGCGCACAAGGTCCGGCGGCCAGACTATCTGCTAGGACAAAGTTCGCGCTATACGACCACCGGCGTGGGCATCTCGCTTCAATACGACAGCCGCGACTTCATACCCAATCCGCAGCGCGGCGTGTATGCCAACCTTCGCCAGACGTTTTTTCCCGCTGCGCTTGGCTCGAACCGCTCCTTCTCGAGAACCACCTTTACGATCGACTGGTACCAACACGTATGGCGCGGAGGCACAGTCGCTTTGGACGGATATATGGAGTATAACATCGGACGCCGGATACCTTGGTGCCAAATGGCGCAGTTGGGCGGCGGCTATCGGATGCGCGGCTACTATATGGGGCGGTACCGAGACAAGGCGATGATCGAGGTTCAGGCCGAGCTGCGACAGCGGATATACAACCGCAGCGGCATAGCCCTATGGGTGGGTGCCGGCAACATATTCCCCGATTTCAGCGGTTTCCGCTGGAGACAGACACTCCCCAACTACGGCATAGGCTACCGCTGGGAGTTCAAACACAGAGTAAACATACGAATCGATTACGGCCGCGGCAAACATGGCGGCGCGATAAACTTTAATGTAAATGAAGCATTCTGAAACCACATACAGCAAAGACTGCAATACCCGATTTTCCCGCTTGTTGATCATATATTTCACACTGTCGCTGCTGGTACCGTCGGCGATATTGATCTTCACCGAGCACTACCCCCTCACGCGCGCGATCGCCGCGCTGTTGATCCCCGCCGGATTCTACCTGCTGTGGTCGGTAGCCCGCCAGCGCAGCGGCAGTATGGTTCTGTGGGGGCTGATCTGGCTCATCCTCGCAGCATTCCAGTTAGTGCTGCTGTATATGTTCGGCAGCTCGATCATTGCTGTAGATATGTTCACCAACCTGTTCACTACCAATCCAAGCGAGGCTGGCGAACTGCTTAACAACATATTGCCGATGATCGGCTTCGTGTGCGTGTTGTACATGCCGCTGCTGGTCATAGCCGTCATATCGCTGAAACGGCATTGCATCATCGCTCCTGCGACACGGCGCCGGACGGCCGCAGCCGGTGCGGCTATGCTGCTTGCAGGCTGCTCGCTTATGCAATTCAATGTATTCCCGCTCAATGTGTTGTACAATATATATCTATCGGTGGATGAGTTTGCTCAGGTGCGCCGGTTTCCGCAGACATCGGCCGATTTCCGCTTCGATGCGGTGCGTACAGCCAAAGCGGAGAACCAGCGCGAAATATATGTGCTGGTAATAGGCGAAGCTTCGCGTGCGGCGAGCTGGCAGCTCTACGGCTACGACCGTCAGACCAATCCGCTGCTGTCGCGTGAAGATGCAACGGTTTACAAGAACGTGGTAACGCAAAGCAATGCAACGCATAAGAGTGTGCCTATGATGCTTTCGCCGGTGGCATCGGACAACCACACCGACATTTACCGCTGCCGCGGAATAGTCCGTCTGTACAGTGATGCCGGATTCAAAACGATGTTCGTATCCTGTCAGGCACCCAATCGCGGGCTTATACAGATGCTCTCGGAGGAGTCGGACTCGGTGGTCTACATTCCGCACCAATACGACGGCAATATGCTCGGATATCTGCGTAGCGCCATAGCGGCCGACACGTCCGATCTATTTGTGGTTCTGCATACTTACGGTTCGCACTTCAACTATCGCGAGCGCTACCCCGATTCATTTTCGCACTTTACGCCCGACGATGATGTCTCGATCTCGAAGAGCAACAAGGAGCGTATGGTAAACGCATACGACAACTCGGTGCTGTATACCGACTGGTTCCTCTCGGAGGTAATTTCGACCTTGCGCGACAGCGGCGCCTGCTCAGCGATGTTTTATTGTGCCGACCACGGCGAGGATCTGTTCGACGATGACCGCGGACGCTTCCTGCACTCTTCGCCCACGATAACCTACTATCAGGCCCACGTGGCTTGCATAGGCTGGTTTTCCGATAGTTATCGCACCTTATTTCCTGAAAAGGTCGAGGCGGCCGCAGCCAATGCCGATGCTCCGGCATCGACACACAGCGTATTCCATACTGTCGCTCAGATGGCTTCGATCGAGTCGCCATACGTCGACGAGTCGATCTCGCTTCTAAGCGGCACCTTCGACCGCTCAGCCCAAAGGCACTATCTCGATGACCATTGTGCCGCACGCCCATACGGAGAGATGGGCCTGAACGAAAATGACTGGCAGGAGTTCCGCAAACGCGGAATAACGGACCTGAAGTAAATCTGCAGCTGACAGGATATACAATGTTGGCTAACTGCAGACTACTGTCGCTCTGCCCTATTGGCCTCGCGTTCGGCTGGTGCAATAAGCCCGCTTTTGAGGCGCGATTTTTTTAAATTTATTAAAAAACCATTATCTTTGCGGCCTGTTTCAGTAAAGCAATAGAAAAATGGATTGGATCACATCGCTGCTGTTCGGCAGCGGCATTGCACACTCGGTGTTCATTCTGGCGATAACCATAGCTGCCGGCATCGCATTAGGGAAAATAAAGATTGCAGGCATATCGCTGGGAATCACGTGGATTCTGTTCGTGGGCATAACCCTGAGCAGTTTGGGGATGATGATCGAAGCCGACGTGCTCCACTTTATAAAGGAGTTCGGTCTCATACTGTTCGTATATTCGATCGGCATGCAGGTCGGCCCGAGTTTTTTCTCCTCGTTCAAAAAGGGAGGTATGCGGCTGGTAGCCATAGCCACAGCAATAGTGGTGCTTGGCGTAGCCACCACATACATAATACATTTGATTACCGGAACCCCCATTCCCACTATGGTGGGCGTTATGTCGGGTGCAGTGACCAATACGCCGGGTCTCGGTGCAGCACAGCAGGCATATACCGATGCTACCGGCATCAACGACCCGACTATCGCTTTGGGCTATGCCGTCGCGTATCCGTTGGGCGTTATCGGAGTCATACTGTCGATGATATTGATACGCGCACTGTTCCGCATCCGGCTCGACCACGAAAAAGAATCCGTCGAGAACAGCAGCGAAAAGAAGTATGCAGCTAAAGTATCGATCGAACTGACCAATGGCAACCTTATAGGCCGCACCATATTGGAGGCGAAGAATTTTATCAACCGGCAGTTCGTGGTCTCGCGCGTATGCCGCGCGGACGGTCATATCGAAATAGCCAACGCCTCGACGGTGCTGGCCGAAGGCGACCGCATGCTGGTAATATGTGCCAATGACGATGTGGAGCCGATCATCACCCTGCTCGGCCGGCAGATCGATATGCAGCACACCGACTGGATCAACCCCGATGCGCAGTTCATCTCCCGCCGCATAATCATCACCCAACCCGATATCAACGGCCGCACTATCGGTGAGTTGCGGCTGCGAAGCAGCTATGCCGTGAATGTGACGCGCGTAAACCGCTCGGGAGTCGATCTGATTCCCGAACACAACCTCGAGCTTCAGGTGGGCGACCGTTTGACTGTCGTAGGTTCAGAGATGGCGATAGACGCCGTGGCGAAGGCTCTCGGCAACTCGATGCGCCGCCTGCGCGAGCCGAATTTGATATCCATATTTCTCGGCATATTCCTTGGCGTGCTAGTCGGATCGATTCCGTTCAGTTTCCCGGGTATACCGCAGGCAGTGAAATTGGGTCTGGCCGGAGGGCCGCTTATTATCGCAATCCTCGTCAGCCGCTTCGGCCCGCACTACAAGCTCGTAACCTATACCACAATGAGCGCCAACCTAATGCTGCGCGAAATAGGCATTTCGCTGTTCCTCGCAGGCGTCGGCCTCGGTGCCGGCAACGGCTTTGTCGATACGATCATCAACCAAAACGGATATATGTGGATTCTGTACGGATTCCTTATTACCGTCATACCTATATTGATTGTTTCGATAATCGCCCGCAAAATATACAATATCAACTACTTCACACTTATCGGCGTCATCTCGGGTAGCACGACCAACCCGCCCGCACTCGCCTACTCCAACGCTACGGCCGGCAACGACCTGCCCGCCGTGGGATATGCGACTGTCTACCCCTTCGCAATGTTCCTGCGCGTGCTGTGCGCCCAAGTGTTCATACTGTTCGCGATATAAATTCCGAGCATAAGGAAACGACGGGAATCGGGCGGCCGGTTCCCGTTTTCTTTATGTGCATAAGGACAAAAAAAACGGCTCGGGGACGACCCGAGCCATTTAACCTGAAACGTTTTTCCTTGGAATTAATTCTTCGCAGCCTCGACGGATGCCTTACGAAACTCCTTCATCAATTTCGACAGTTCCAAAGCGGCCTTGCGAGCACGGGTGCCGGCAGCCTTATTGTTTTTCTCCACCTGAAGTTCCGCGTTTTCCTTGAAAACGACGATTTGCTCGTTGATTTTAGCGACTAATTCTTTCATAACTTTATTTATTAATAGGGTTTTCTAAACGCAAAATTAACTAATTTATTAAAATACACAACGTTTTCGCGAAAAAAAATTATTCGCTGATTTGTCCGAAAGCGCTGAATCGGCCTCAGAAGCGCATACCGGTATGTTTTTTGCCGTTCGAAAAATAAATCACGCAGGTATGAAAAACATATTGATTTGTGTAATAACCGCATATACGGTCATTGCTGCAGGGTGCGGACACCACGGACACCCGACCGGACAAATGCCGCCGCGCAAACTGCGCATAATGCAGGTCGTCGTCGACACCTTGCCCACGCCGATGAGCTTCACCGGTCAGCTGTCGAGCAACTACGAGGCGATCATCCAGCCGCGCGTCAGCGGATACCTGACTTCGAAAAACTACTCGAAGGGGATGCCCGTCAAGAAGGGGCAGTTGATCTATACGATCGATCCGGCGCAGCTGAATACGCAACTCGCTGCAGCCGAAGCGGCGCTCAACTCAGCCAAGGCACAGGCCGTAGCCGCCCGCAACGACTATGAGCGCGCCGTGCCCCTTGCGCGTATCGAAGCCATAAGCCAAAGCCAGCTCGACCGTTACACGGCGCAGTACCGTTCGGCCGAGGCGTCGGTCAAGTCTGCCGAGGAGCAGGTGCGCAACGCCCGACTGCAAAGCGGCTATTCGCGCATCTATGCCCCCATAGACGGCATCATAGGCAACACGGCAGCATCGGTCGGCGACTATGTAGGTGCGGGCACGCAGTACGCAGTGCTGGCCACGATCGAAAACATAGACACCGTAACGGTCGACCTGTCGATGCCCACCTCGGAATACCTCGCCGTGCAAGGCGCGGCGGCGCAGCCGTCGTACGACAACCGGTCGCTGCTGTCGAACATACACCTCACCACCTCCGACGGGGTCCGCTATCCGTACAGCGGCGTGTACAGCTATACGCGGCAGAACATCGGAGCGCAAACCGGAACCATCGTGCTCGTGGTGGGCTTTCCCAATCCCGAGCACATTCTCAAATCGGGACTCTACGCCCGCGTGACAGCCGATGTGGGCACTCCGCAGCCGCGCATGTTAGTACCTCAGAGCTGCGTCGTACAGAGTCAGAACCTCAACGGGGTATGGGTTATGCGGCCGGACAGCACGCTCACGTACCGAGCGGTAGAATTGGGGCAGACAGTCGATACGATGTGGATCGTCGAGTCGGGGCTTTCCGCCGGCGAATACGTCATACTCGACGGGCTGCAGCGCGCACACAACGGCGAGCGTATCGTTCCCTCCAAAATCGAATAGAACGATGGAAAGATTTTTCGTTTCGCGTCCAATATTCGCGATCGTGCTGTCGATCGTGATCGTAATACTCGGCATCGTCTCTATTTTCAACCTCTCTATCGAAGAGTATCCAGACATTACGCCGCCGGTGGTGGAGGTTTCGGCCTCGTACGACGGCGCCGATGCCGTGACGGTCGACAATGCCGTGGCCACTCCCGTAGCACAGAACATTATGGGTGTCGACAATATGCTCTACATGCAAACCACCAGCGCCAATGACGGCTCGATGTCGCTTCAGGTCACGTTCGACATAGGATCGGATCCTGATTTGGACGCTATCTTCACCCAAAACAAAGTCTCGTCGGCCGCTGCGCTGCTGCCCTCGTCGGTCACCCGACAGGGCGTTACGACGCAAAAGAGTATGACGGGCTTTCTTATGGTCTACTCGCTCTACTCCGACGGGCGCTTCGACCAGCGCTACCTTTCCAACTATGCCTATATCAACCTTCAGAATGAACTGCTCAAGATCAACGGCGTAGGCAAGGTGAACATAATGGGTGCCGGTGAGTACGCTATGCGGGTATGGATCAAGCCCGACCTGCTCGACTACTACGGGCTGTCGGTCGAGGATATAACCTCAGCCATAGAGGCGCAGTCGAACATCTATTCCGCCGGCCAGCTGGGGGCCGAACCTGCTCCGTCGTCGGTACAGTTCACCTACACCGTCACCCTGCCGCCGCAGATATCCACCGCCGAGGAGTACGGCAACATCGTCATCCGCACGCTCGAGGACGGCTCGCAGCTGCGGCTGCGAGATATTGCAGAGGTATCGCTCGGCAGCGAAAGCTACGGCACCTCGTCGACATTCGACGGGTCGCCGTCGGCGATGATGGTAATATACCAAACGCCCGACAGCAACGCCATGGAGGTAGGCAAACAGGTCAAGGCGGCTGTGGAAAGGTTCTCGAAGCGGTTCCCCGACGGTATGCACATAGCCGCCATAGTCGACGGCACATCGAGCATATCGGCCGGCGTCAGCGAGATATTCCGCACGCTGCTGCTGGCGCTGGCATTGGTCGTGGCCATAATATTCCTGTTCATTCAGGACTGGCGCGCCACGCTAATCCCGCTCGTCGCCGTGCCAGTGTCACTCGTGGGCGCCTTCATATTCTTTCCGCTGCTTGGCTTTTCGATCAACATCATATCGCTGCTGGGCATCATCTTGGCCATAGGCCTTGTCGTGGATGACGGCATAGTGGTCGTCGAAGCCGTGCAGGCGGGTCTTGAGCGAGGCCTGTCACCCCGCGAAGCTACGCTCGACGCCATGCGCAGCGTCTCCTCGCCAATCATTGCGACGACCGTCGTGCTGCTGGCCGTATTCGTTCCCGTATCGCTTACGGGAGGCATCACGGGGCGGCTGTTCCAGCAGTTCGCTATCACCATAGCGCTGTCGGTCGTGATCTCGGCATTCAACGCTCTGACGCTCTCGCCTGCCCTCTCCGCATTGATCCTGCGCAACAAGCCCCGAATCGAGAAAGGCCCTCTCGGCAGCTTCAACCGCTGGTTCGACCGGCGTATGAATGGGTACACCCGGCGCACGGGCCGCATTGTCGCACACATGGGACGCACCGCCGTATTCATAATCGCGGTTCTTGCGGCCATAGCCGTCACGTGGCGGGCGCTGCCGTCGGGGTTCCTGCCCGAAGAGGATCAGGGCTACCTTATGGTTATGGTGAATCTGCCCGAGGCGGCCTCGCTGCAGCGCACCGAGCGGGTTATGGCCGAGGTAGACCGCATAGTGGCGTCGCACAAGCAGGTCGAATACACCTCGTCGGCGGCCGGTTTCGATATGATCTCGGGCATAGCGTCGACCTCGAGCGGCATACTGTTCGTCTCGCTTACCGATTACGACAGCCGCCGCATCACAGCTATGGAGCTGGCCGATATTCTCAACGGCGAGCTGTACGCCGCTGTCAACAATGCCGAGGCCTACGCCTTCACTCCGCCCGCCATACCCGGGTTAGGCGTCACCTCGGGCGTGTCGGTGCAGGTTCAGGACCTGTCGGGCCGCGGCACTGAGTATCTGGCCGACAACATGCGCCGCTTCATGGATTCGCTCGAGAGAGAGCCGTCGGTGGCTTCGGTCTCCACGCAGTTCAACGATCAGGTTCCTCAACGCCGGCTCACGATCGACCGCGACTATGCTCTGCGCGAAGGCGTCGAGCTGTCGGCGCTGTATGATATGCTGTCGACATTCCTCGGCGGAGCGTATATCGACAACTTCAACCGCTTCGGCCGCCTCTACCGCAGTTACGTTCAGGCGGCGTCGGAGTATCGGCAGGACCGTTCGGCGCTCGACAGCTACTACGTTCTCAACGGCCAAGGCGAGAGCGTGCCGGTGTCGTCGTTCGTCCGTGTGGTCGATACGGTCGGCGTCGAATACGTCTCGCAGTTCAATCTCTACCGCTCGATAGCGCTGTCGATAGATCCGCGCAGCGGCTACTCCACCTCTCAGGTTATGGACGCCGTCGAGGAGCAGGCCGGAAAGATCCTCCCCGACGACATAGGCATAGCGTGGAGCGGCCTGTCGTATCAGGAGCGCAATGCGGCCAAAGGAGGCGGAATCGTATATCTGCTGGCTTTGGTATTCGTATTTCTTGCCTTGGCTGCACTCTACAACAGCTGGAGCCTGCCTTTGGCTATCTTGGCCGGCGTGCCGCTGGCCGTACTCGGAGCCTTGGCATTCATCTACGGCGCGCATCTTGTCGACCCGAAATATGTCGGCAACATCTTTATGCAAATCTCTTTGGTGATGCTTATCGGTCTGGCGGCAAAGAATGCCATTCTTGTAGTCGAGTACGCCGAGCGGCTGTTCAACGAACAGCACCTGTCGCTTGTCGATGCAGCCGTGGGAGCAGCCGCACTGCGCGTAAGGCCGATACTTATGACCGCATTCGCATTCATTCTGGGCGTATCGCCGCTAATATTCGCACACGGCGCCTACGCCACGGCCCGCAACACGATGGGTGTCGCATTGGTGGGCGGTATGCTGACAGCTACCGTATTGGGCATATTCATATATCCGGCGCTCTACGTGCTGTTCGGCAAGCTGAGCCGTGCGGAGCGTCGCCGCGAGAAAACAAACGAAGTATCGAAATGAAACGCATCATTATAATAATAACCGTATTGTCGGTCTTTATCTCCTGCACTGCGCGATACGATGCGCCGGCGCTGTCGCTTCCGAACGAGTATCCGCTGTCCGACGGCTGGACGACCGATTCTCTCGGCATCGATTTCGCGTGGTGGACCAGTTTCGATGATCCGGTATTGACCAGCCTTATCATGCAGGCTATCGCCGGCAACCGCAATCTGCTCGTCGCCGCATCGCGGATCGAGCAGGCGCGTCTCAACCTGAACAATGTGCGCAGCAGTCATCTGCCGTCATTCCTGCTCGATGTCTCGGCACAGGGCAGTTACACCCGACGCACCAAAATCGAACAGGAGTATACGATAATGCCGTCGATGAGCTGGGAACTGCCCCTTTTCGGATCACTGCGCAGCACGGCTGCTGAAGCCACGGCGCAGTTGGGCGCAGCCAAATGGGCTTTTCGCGGCGTCATGTTGTCCCTGACGGCCGAAGTGGCCAACAGCTATTTCACACTGCTGCAATACCGCAGCAGCCTCGAAACGGCACGCAACAGCTACCTGCTGCGCAGCCGCTCGGCCGCAATGATCGACTCGATGTACCGCTACGGAATGTCCTCGGCCGTCGATTTGCAGCAGGCGCGCAGCCTTGCAGCCTCGGCAGCGGTCGATATACCGATGTACGAACGTGCGATAATAGAGACTGCCTTTTCGCTCAGTGTGCTGCTCGGGCAGTATCCGGCCGATTCGATCGTCAGGTCGGCGCAGGCACTGAATGCCGATGCTGTGCCTGCCGAAATCCCAATAGGCCTGCCCTCGGATCTTCTCGAGCGCCGCCCCGACGTGCAGCAGGCATACTGCGAAGTCGGACAGGCCGCCGCCGAGATCAGTATCGCCCGCATTGAGCGTTTCCCTTCCATATCGCTCACTGCCGCCGGCGGCATACTGTCCCCCGAAGTAAGCAAGATAGCCTCGTCCAAATCGTTGTCTTGGAACGCATTGGCCAAACTCACGCAGCCGATATTTTCATTCGGCAGGCTCAAGCGCAACGAGATGTCGGCACGGGAGAATTATTTTCAGGCCGTCAAACGCTATGAGCAGACCGTACTGCAGGCCTTCTCGGATGTCGGCGAGGCTCTTTCTCTTATAGACACCTACACCCGTCAGGTCGAGCGCTACGCTGCTATGGTCGAGGCCAACGAGCGCATAAACTTTATGACCTCGGCCCTGTACCGCGACGGCATGAACAGCTATCTCGACGTGCTCGATGCCGAGCGCACGCTATACGCCTCGCAAATGAGCTACGCCGAGGTTCGCGCACAGCAGTATATGGCCTACGTGGCGCTCTACAAAGCATTGGGCGGCGGCTGGTGACTACCCAAAAATGGGTAGCCGGACGGCGCAAAATAGTCCGAAATAATGATGCAGGGGCGCTTGAAAAGCGCTATCTTTGCATCCGTTAAATTATCGGACTACAAATGCGTCTTTCGGACTTACATACAGGCCAAACCGCCATAGTGCTCAAAGTGCTGGGCTACGGAGGGTTTCGCCGTCGGGTTATGGAAATGGGATTCGTTCGCGGCAAGCGCGTCACCGTCGTGCTGAACGCGCCGCTGCGTGACCCTATAAAATACAGAATAATGGATTACGAGGTTTCGCTGCGGCGCAGCGAAGCGGATATGGTCGAGGTGATAACTGAAAACGAGGCCGAGGAGCAGACCCGAATGCTCGCTGACGACGGCACGCGCACCGACGACCGTATGGAGGAGGTTATCTCGACGCACCGCCACGTAATCAACGTGGCGTTAGTCGGCAACCCCAACAGCGGCAAGACCTCGCTTTTCAATGCACTCTCGGGCGGTCACGAACATGTCGGCAACTACAGCGGCGTAACCGTTGACGCCAAGTCAGGCACATTCCGCTACAAGGGATACAGATTCAACATAACCGACCTCCCGGGCACATACGCCCTCACGGCATACACACCTGAGGAGATATACGTGCGACGGCATTTGGTGGACTCGACGCCCGACGTAATAGTGAATGCCGTGGTGGCATCGAACCTCGAACGCAATCTCTACCTCACCACCGAGCTGATCGATATCAACCCCAAAATGGTGGTTTCGCTCAATATGTACGACGAGTTGGAGAAGCGCGGCGACAAGCTCGACTACGAGCAGCTCGGCGCTATGCTCGGCGTGCCGATGGTTCCGGTGGTGGCGCGCGACGGCCGCGGGTTGGACAGACTGCTCGACACAGTCATAGATGTCTATGAAAACCGCGACAGCCGCGTGCGGCACATACATATCAACCACGGTGCTGTAATCGAGAGCGGCATCACCGCGCTGCAGAATGTTATGCGGCCGGCACGCGACCTGCTGCCCAAGCACTTCCCGCCGCGCTACTGGATTCTGAAGCTGCTCGAACGCGACCGCGAGGCGGAGCAGATGCTGCGGCCGATAGAGGGATTCGACCAGTGGATCGCAGCACGCGACCGCGAGGTCGAGCGCATCGAAAAGCAGCTCGGCGAGGATGTCGAAATGGCCGTGACAAACGAAAAGTACGGATTCATTGCCGGTGCGCTGCGCGAGACCTACGTCAAGGCTGAGCAGACGCAGATCGAATCCACGACATTGATAGACACCATAGTGACGCACAAGGTTTTCGGATTCCCCATATTCTTCCTGCTTATGTGGGTGATGTTCGCGGCGACATTCACTATCGGAGCCTATCCGCAGGAGTGGATCGGACACGGCGTCGAACACCTCTCGTCATTCATCTCCTCGATAATGCCCGACGGCGCACTGAAAGACCTGCTCGTCAACGGTGTCATAGCCGGCGTGGGCAGCGTCATAGTCTTCCTGCCCAACATATTGATACTCTATTTGTTCATCTCTCTTATGGAGGATTCGGGGTATATGGCGCGGGCGGCGTTCATTATGGACAAGCTGATGCACCGTATAGGGTTGCACGGCAAGTCGTTCATCCCGCTGCTCATGAGCTTCGGCTGCAACGTGCCGGCTATCGTGGCGACACGAACCATAGAGAGCCGGTCGAGCCGCATCATAACCATACTTATCTCGCCGTTTATGTCGTGCAGCGCGCGGCTGCCTATATACATTCTGCTCGTGGGTACATTCTTTCCCTCGTCGGCCAGTTTGGTATTGATCGGACTGTATCTGACCGGCATACTCGTCGCCGTGATCACCGCACGCCTTATGCGCCGCTTCATGTTCCCCGTCGACGAGACGCCGTTCGTTATGGAGCTGCCGCCCTACCGCATCCCCACGCTGAGCGCCACGATGCGCCACATGTGGGAGAAGTGCGCACAATACCTGCGAAAAATGGGAGGCATAATCCTTATAGGATCGTTGGTAATATGGTTCCTAAGCTACTACCCGCGCCCCAAAGTCGAACCGTCAGCTGTCAACACCGAAAATGCAACCGCCGTATATACGGATTCCTATCTTGCGCGCATCGGCAAGTTCTGCGAGCCGGTAATGAAACCGATCGGCATGAGCTGGAAAGCGGGCGTGGCGCTGCTCTCGGGTACAGCTGCCAAGGAGATCATCGTCAGCACTCTCGGTGTAATGTATGCCGAGGAGCCGGCCGCCGACGGTGCGGCACCCGCTGACAATGATGCTTCGCTCGGCACCAGACTGCGAGCCTCGGGCGATTTCGATGCCCGCTCGGCCATAGCCTTTATGGTATTCATTTTGCTCTACTTCCCCTGCATCGCTACGCTCACGGCCATAGCCAAGGAGACCGACTACGGACAATACCCACAGCGCGATACGCACAAGCTTAAAAATCGCAGCTGCAAAGGCTGGCGCTGGGCGATTCTGTCCGTGCTGTACAATACCGGCGTGGCGTGGGTTGCGGCATTCATCGTATATACTATCGGAGGATTGTTCTAAAGGATGGACTGGCAGGATATAGCAGTGGCAGCGATAGGCGTATGCGTCGCCATGCGTCTTGCAGTCGGAGTCGTACGCCGTCTTCGCGGCCGGTCCCGACGCGACAGCTGTTGCGGCTGCGGCGTCAAGGATTGCCCCTCGCGGCGCCACAAGTCGCAGTGAGGCTACTCCACCCGTTCGACCAGCACGTCGGGATTCGACTGCAGCACGCGGATGAAGCTCCCCTCGTCGTTGCCGCCGCGCAGTTTCAGCACCACAGCCACCCGATATGCCGTGCGGCCCTCGATGCCGAGCTGCGTCACCTCGTACGAGACGAGTGCATAGTTGTCGGCCTGCAGCGCATCGAACATCTGCTGTGCGGCATCGCGTTCAGGGACATAGAAAGATACGTATACACGCCGCGCGCCGAGACCGCGGAATACAAAACTCAAAGCCTCGAGACCCGCAAGCGTCAGCAATGCTGCCGCAACGGCAATGCCGTACATGCCGGCACCGGCAGCCATACCGATTCCCGCCACAGCCCACAGGCTCGCCGCAGTAGTCAGGCCGCGCACGATATGGCGGCGGAAAATGATCGTACCGGCACCGATGAAGCCTATGCCGCTCACGACCTGTGCAGCCACACGGCTCGGATCGGGCGATTCCCAGTCGTCGAACCCGTACTGCGAAATAACCATAAACAGCGCACTGCCGAGCGACACCAAGAAGTGGGTGCGAAATCCGGCGTCCTTGGCCCGATACTCGCGGTCAAGCCCGATGACAGTGCCGAGCGCGGCGGCCACTGCCAGCCTGCATATCAAGTTCCAAGTCATAACGGCCGGCAATGCAAGAACCATACAATTATGCCGTCCGGCTTCGGCAGCGGATAACCTTAAAGTTGTGAGTTGCAGCCTGCGGAGTCGCAATATTATCGATATTTTTTCCTACTTTAGTGTAACAATTCGGCATACCGGCAGTCCAATAATCGAAACGGCCCGAAAAAGAATGGAAAGAAAGAGTGATTTGGAACTCGTGCTCCTCGTCCGAGAGAGCGATGACAGGCAGGCGTTCGCCGAGATCGTGGCGCGCTATACCGGTGTCATATACTCTGTGGCGATGGATCTGACCGGCGACAGACCGACGGCCGAGGAGGTCACGCAAGATGTATTTATGCGCATCTATCGCGGACTGTCCGGCTGGCGGGGCGAAAGCCGTTTCTCGACTTGGGTCTACCGTATCGCCTACAATGCGGGGATGACAGCGGCGAAAAGGTTGCGGAAACACCCCTGCTCCACTCCGATCGAAGGGTTGCACGAGGTGAGCGATCCGCCGCCGGAGCCGGACCGCGAAGACGACCTGCAAGCCGTGAGAAATGCCATAGGCGATCTGCCGCCCGACGAGCGTGCATTGATAGGGCTTTTCTACGCCGAGGAAAGGACGACGGGAGAGATAGCGCATATTACAGGACTCAGTGAGTCCAACGTGCGCGTACGGCTGCACCGCATAAGACAGAGATTGAAACGATCGATAAAACTTACAGAAGATGAATAACTCGCATAACGATTTCGAATCCGTGCTGCGCCAAGCGGCACGACGGCACACGGCAGCGTCCGATCTCGAGTTTCGCATCATGGCCCGCTACGAACGCGAACGGCGCCTGCAGCGGTGCCGAACGCTGCGGCGAATGGCGGCAATATCGGTAATGGTTCCGCTGACGCTCTTGCTGCTGTCGGCCATAGTCGGCCGGCTTGCCTCCGGCGACAGACTGCAGATGTACGGGGGTGTCTTCTGCGTAGTCATAGCCGGATTGTACATATTCTATTTCATCTCGCAGGTGGATGTGATTTCCGATGCGAAGTTCCGCAACGATACCCGTAAAACAGATAACGAACACTAATAAAACATAATCATTATGATGGACCCATCCATAACAGTTCTGCCAATTCTGCTGTTCCTGACCCCGATCGTAGCTATCGTGGGAATAGTCATCTACAAACTCCGCGACAGCGACAATATGCGCCGCATCGAGGAGGCGATGCTCAAGCAATACTCGCCAGAGGAGTGCCGGCTCTGGCGCGAGACGATTGCCGAGAACCGAAGAAAACGATTCTGCATAGTGCCGATGCGCGTCGGTCTGACACTCTTCGGCTGGGGCGTCGGTCTGCTGCTCGGCGTGTGGCTTTCGAATGGCGATCCCGAGCTTGAGATGAGACTCATACCCTCGCTGTTCACTATGTTCGCAGGCATAGGACTCTTTTCGGCCTTTCTGATCGAGTACCGCTATTTGCGCAAGAAGTGACACCGCGGCCGGCAGGTTGCACATACGGCAGTCGGAACACGGCTGCCGTTTTTTTACGGCATACTTTTCGCTATGGATGCTGCCGTAAAACCATATCTTTATGAGTAAAAGCAAACGCCTCACGTCGGTAAACGGCCGTCCGATAGCCGACAACCAAAACACTCAGACCGCAGGACTGCGCGGTCCGGTCACAATTCAGGATCCGTGGCTGATAGAGAAACTCGCCCATTTCGACCGCGAAGTTATTCCCGAGCGCCGAATGCACGCCAAGGGTGCCGGCGCCTACGGAACATTCACCGTCACCCACGACATAACGCGCTACACCCGTGCCTCGATATTCAGCCGCGTGGGTAAGCAGACTGAGTGCTTCGTACGCTTCTCGACGGTGGCCGGCGAACGCGGCGCAGCGGATGCCGAGCGCGACATACGGGGATTCGCGATGAAATTCTACACCGACGAGGGCAACTGGGATTTAGTCGGCAACAATACGCCAGTGTTCTTTCTGCGCGATCCGCTGAAGTTTCCCGATCTGAACCACGCCATAAAGCGCGATCCGCGCACCGGAATGCGCAGTCCCGACAACAACTGGGATTTTTGGACGCTGCTGCCTGAGGCGCTGCATCAAGTAACCATAACCATGAGTACGCGCGGCATTCCGCGGTCGTTCCGCCACATGCACGGATTCGGCAGCCATACCTACAGCTTCATCGACAGCGAGAACCGCCGCACTTGGGTCAAGTTTCACCTGCGCACGCTGCAGGGCATAGAGAACCTCTCGGATGCCGAGGCCGAAGCCGTAGTGGCCAAAGACCGCGAGTCGAACCAGCGCGACCTGTTCGAGGCTATCGAGGCGGGCGAGTATCCGCGCTGGCTGCTGCAGATTCAGACGATGACCGAGGAGGAGGCCGCCGTCTACCGCATCAATCCATTTGATCTGACCAAGGTGTGGCCACACGGGGACTATCCGCTGCAGGATGTGGGAATATTGGAGCTGAACCGCAATCCCGAGAACTTCTTCGCCGAGGTGGAGCAGGCAGCATTCAACCCCATGAATGTCGTGGACGGCATAGGATTCTCTCCTGACAAGGTGCTTCAGGCGCGCCTGTTCTCCTACGGCGATGCGCAGCGCTATCGTTTGGGAGTCAACTTCAATCAAATACCTGTCAACCGGCCGCGCTGTCCGGTACACGCCTACCACCGCGATGGTATGATGCGCGTGGACGGCAACTACGGCGCCGCCATATCATACGAGCCTAACAGCTTCGGAGAGTGGGTCGAATCGCCTGAAAGAAAGGAGCCGCCCTTAGCCTACGGCGGGGCATCGTACAGTTATGTCGAACGTGCGTTCGACGACGATTACTACTCGCAGCCTGCAGCACTGTTCAGGCTGCTCACTCCGGCCGACCGCAGCGCCCTATTCGAAAATACGGCACGGGCTATGTACGAATGCAAGCTGTTTATCATGCAGCGGCACGTCCGCAACTGTTTCCGCGCCGATCCGGCCTACGGCCAAGGCGTCGCCGATGCCCTATGCATCTCGCTCGACGAGGCTATGGAGGCGGAGAAGAACAAGGTCACAGTGCATTAGACGTCGTATATTGCGGCTCTTCAGAGCCGCGCAGGCCGCAGCCTCCGGCGGCGAAGGCCCGCTATCGCGTGCTTCGCAGGCTGCGTCCGTATAATACACAATTAGGTATCATTCAATTGTCACAATCATGCAAACCGAACAAATAACAGCGCCCGACTATCTTCGGGACGAACATCTCGATCGCGGTACGCGCGAATATCTCAAAGTGCTCAACTCCTCGCCCGAACCGGTCGAATCGCTGCCGGTGGCCGAGGCGCGACGTGTGCTCGTCGAGGCTCAGGCCGGCGTGCAGACAGACCTCTCCGGCATCGACGAAACGAGCATACGCATCCCTGCCTGCGGCCATACGCTAACTGTCGACGCAGTGCGTCCGGCAGGCGCCAAAGATACGCTCGCGCCATTCATTTTCCTGCATGGCGGCGGCTGGGTTTTGGGCGACTACCCCACTCACTGCAGATTGGTCCGCGACATAGTCGTCGCATCGGGTCAGGCCGCCCTGTTCGTAAACTACACGCCTTCGCCCGAATCCCGATTTCCGCAGGCGATAGAGGAAATATTCACCTCGCTCGAGTGGATCGCCGCCAACGGCAGTCAGCTCGGCGTGGACAGCAGTCGCATCGCACTGGTCGGCAACAGTGCCGGCGGCAATATGGCCGTGGCTACGGCTCTCAAGGCTCGTGATGCCGGCATACCGGTCCGCTGTCAGATACTGCTGTGGCCCGTAACCGATGCCGGCACGGAGTGGGAATCGTACCGTCTGTACGGGCGCGAGAGATTCCTCACTGCACCTCTTATGCGTTGGTTCTTCGAGCAATATATCCGTGACGGAGCCGACCGCGACAGTATATATCTGTCGCCCGTTCGAGCCTCGGTCGAGCAGCTGCGCGGACTGCCTCCGACACTTATCGCCGTCGCCGAAAACGACATACTGCGCGATCAGGGCGAGGAGTTGGGCCGCAAACTCGACCGTGCGGGTGTCGAAACCGCCACGGTGCGGTTCAACGGCGTAATACACGACTGGGGTATGCTGAACGGATTCGCCCGACTGGCGGCGACGCGCACCCTCATCGATCTTATTGCGGCGACACTGCGGCGGTATTGAAAAACGATGCTGGCGATAGGATTTGCGACGGTCACGGGCCGTCGCATTTTTATTTATCAACATTCGATCAACATACGGTACCACCGACGCGACATATATATATTTTTGTAATTGCGAAAGGTGTCGGCCGGCCGAAGTACCATGCCGATGAAAAGGGAATCGGGTGAGAACCCCGAACAGACCCGCTGCTGTGATTTCCAATACGTTTCCGCAATTATGCCACTGCATTGGTGCGTATCCGCCACGCACTGCGGGAAGGCGCGGAAACGGGAACAAGTCAGAAGACCTGCCTTCGCGATGAGAATAATTCACGCCCTCGTGGAATAGGGCTATTGTTTAACCTAACAGAATTGCAGTATGGACTACTCGCAGATTTCAATCATCAAACGCGACGGCAAGACCGAACCGTTTTCAATAGACAAAATCGTAAGAGCCATCACCAAGGCTTACCGCGCCGGAGGTATCTCGGACGAGGAGGTGGTGATCGGCCATATCGCTTCGGAGGTGGCCGAGGCTATCGACAAACCCGAAATTTCGGTCGAGGAGATACAGGATATGGTCGAGCGCAGCCTGATGCGCCGCAACCCCTACATTGCCAAGAAGTACATCATCTATCGCGAATGGCGCACTGTTCAGCGCGACAAGAAAAGTTCCATGAAGGCGGTCATGGACGGAATAGTTTCGATCGAGAAGAACGACATTAACCTCAGCAATGCCAACATGTCGTCGCACACTCCGGCAGGTCAGATGATGACCTTCGCCTCGGAGGTGACAAAGGATTATGCCTCGAAATATTTGGTCGGCGTGCGTTACTCGCGCGCACACCGCGACGGCGACATTCACATTCACGATCTCGACTACTACCCTACCAAGACGACCACCTGTCTGCAATACGATTTGGACGATCTGTTTTCGCGCGGCTTCGTCACCAAGAACGGAACGGTGCGCTCGCCGCAGTCGATACAAAGCTACGCTACGCTGGCTACCATAATTTTCCAAACCAACCAAAACGAGCAGCACGGCGGCCAGTCGATACCCGCATTCGACCACTTCATGGCCCCGGGCGTACACAAGTCCTTCATCAAGCACGTGGTAGTCAACACGCTGTTCCTGTGCGATCTCGAAGGGTTGAAGATGCTGCCGCGCGAAGAGGTCAAACGCATCGTGGAGCAGTCGGTGGCATCGATCGAGCGTTCCGATGCACAGATCGACACCCTGACGGCAGCTTTGGAGAGTGCCGGCATTAAGATCGAACGCGAAAAGATATGCAAGATATGGGAGCAATCGTACCGCGACACCCGCAAGGATACGCATCAGGCTATGGAGGGATTCATCCACAACCTCAATACGATGCACTCGCGCGGCGGCAATCAGGTGGTATTCAGCTCGATCAATTACGGCACTGACACTTCGGCCGAAGGCCGTATGGTGATCCGCGAGCTGCTCGCCTCGACGGTCGAGGGATTGGGTCACGGCGAAGTGCCCGTATTCCCCATACAGATATTCAAGATAAAGGAGGGCATCTCGTGGAACGAGGAAGACTATGCTGCTGCCGTCAAGGATTTCGACGGAGCGCGAGCCGGCCGGATCAAGTTCCGCGCGCCCAACTTCGACTTGCTCGTCGAAGCCTGCTTCACCACAGCGACGGCCCTGTTCCCCAACTTCCTGTTTCTCGACGCGCCGTACAACCATCACGAGAAGTGGCGCGCAGATGACCCCGAACGATTCAAATATGAAGTGGCCACGATGGGCTGCCGCACGCGCGTATTCGAGAATCTCAATGGTGAGAAGACCTCGTGGGGCCGCGGCAACCTCTCGTTCACATCGATGAATATGCCACGGCTGGCGATCGAGGCGGTGCGCGAGGCGAGCGACATGATCCCCGACGGAGACAAGCACGCCATTCGCAAGGAGGCGCGCAACATATTCCTCGAGTCGGTACGCAAGACGGCGACGATGATCGCCGAGCAACTTTACGAGCGCTACGAGTTCCAGCGCACGGCGTTAGCCTGCCAG
>CAYYUW010000196.1:0-2972 GCA_964474985.1 uncultured Alistipes sp.
ACTTTTTTTGACTGTTTCCGTATCTCTGCCGTCGCCGAAAATCTGTCGACACACGTAAACTATTGTCAACAGACGTCAACTACTGCGCTGCGGTGGCAGATGTCTAAAACGTGGGCTTTGTAAACTAATGCGTCGGTGTGATATTGCCCCGTTCGGCAGTCTGCGCCCGCGGTAGAAATACGGTTCAAAAATATGCGTAAAAACGGGAAATTCCAAATAGCGACAGGAAAGTGAACAAAAATAAAACACATTGATATTCAATGCGTTTATAATAGTTACTTATAATTGGTTATGGTTATTTCGAGCCTCTTACTTGCCGATGCAGAATTTGGAGAAGATTTGGGTGAGGAGGTCGTCGGTGGTGATGCGGCCAGTGATGGTGCCGAGATGGTAGAGGACTTGGCGGATGTGTTCGCTGAGCAGGTCTGCCGAGAGGTTGTCGGCAAGGCCCGAGCGTGCGGCGCGGAGTGCTTCGGCGGCGCGCAGCAGCGCCTCGTAGTGGCGTGCATTGGAGACGACAGCGTTGCCTGAGGATGCGACCTCGGGATCGACAATGCCCTTGAGCCGTTCGATCAGGGTGTCGATGCCGTCGCCGCTGCGTGCTGAAATCGGTATGATGTCGATGCCTAAGCGTGCGGCATTGCGGCAGATCGCGGCGGTAAGATCGTCAGGTTGCATATCCGTTTTGTTCAGCAGCGTTATGAGGCGTTGATCTTCGCGCAGTTTGAGTGCTGCTATTGAGCGTCGGACGTAATCGGCGGCATCGCGGGTATCGGGGTGGGCATTCCACATAGATGCGTCGCATACGAGCAGGACGACGGCCGCGCGGCGGACGCTGTCGAAGGTGCGGTCGATGCCCATCTGCTCCAATCTGTCGCTGGTGCTGCGAATGCCGGCAGTATCGATAAAGCGGAATTTTATGCCGCCTATCACCACGCACTCTTCTATCGAGTCGCGTGTGGTTCCGGCGATATCCGACACCATTGCACGCTCCTCCTTCAGCAGCAGGTTGAGCAGTGTCGACTTGCCGGCATTTGGCGCGCCGACGATAGCGGCGGTGACGCCCTGCTTTATGGCATTGCCGAGCGAGAAGGAGTCGGTAAGCCGAGTGATCTTGCCCTCTATAGTCTGCATAAGGATATCAAGTCGTCCGCGGTCGGCAAATTCGACATCTTCCTCCGAAAAGTCGAGTTCCAGCTCGACGAGCGATCCGAGTTCGAGCAGGTCGTTGCGCAGCCTGTCAAGCTCTGCGGAGTATCCGCCTCGCATTTGGTAAAGGGCCATATTGTGCGAAGCCCGATCGGACGATGCAATCATATCGGCTATGCCCTCGGCCTGTGCAAGGTCGATCTTGCCGGCGAGGAACGCTCTTACCGTGAACTCTCCGGCCTCAGCAGCGCGTGCGCCTTCGCCGATTAGGGCCGCTATGATTCGGGATACGATGTAGGCGGAGCCGTGACACGAGATTTCGACCGAGTCTTCGCCGGTGTAGGAGCGCGGGGCACGGAAAACCGAAACCAGTACGTCGTCCACGATGCTGCCGTCGCGCTCGGCTATGTCGCCGTAGTGTACCGTGTAACCGGCTGCTTCGGCGAGCGTATGGCCGCTGCGCGATCGGAATATGTTGTCGCATATCGCGATCGAGCGTACTCCGCTCAACCGTATTACTGCTAAGGCACCGCCGGTAGGTGTTGCAGCGGCGACGATCGTGTCGGTGTCGTGTATCATAGGGTTATCTGCGTCGCTGGATTTTCAGACGCTGGCCGATGCGCAGCGTGTTGGCATTGCGCAGGCTGTTCCACTGTACGATCTGTTTTACCGTGACGCCGTATTTGCGGGCTATGCCGCCGAGGGTTTCGCCCCTGCGGACTACGTGGGTTATCGTGCGCGAGGTATTCTCCGCTACGCGCACCTTCTCTACCTTGGCAGGATCGAGATACTCTTTAAGGTAGAGCGAATCTTTGCTCAGGATGTCGGATTCGTTGGCGATATAGTGCGACAGGTCGCGAACGGGGAGTGTCAGCGGATAGCTTTTGCTCGTTGCCGGTATGATGTCGAGCCTGTATTGCGGATTCAGGCGGCGCAGCGTCTCGATAGGTATGTTTATGGTCGAGGCCACCTGCTCGAGGTGCATCACGTGGGATATCATTATGGTGTCGGTTGCCAGCGGAATGGGTGGTTCGGTGATCTCTATGCCGTGCTGATTGTAATAGGTGTAGGCGTATGTCGCCGCGATGAATGCGGGAATGTATCCGCGGGTTTCGCGGGGCAGATAGTTGTATATGTCCCAGAATGTGCCTTTGACGCCGGCGCGGGCTATGGCCTTGTTCACATTGCCCGGGCCGCAGTTGTAGGCGGCTATCGCCAGCGACCAGTCGCCGAACGTAGCATACAGGTCCTTCAGCATACGACAAGCGGCTCGGGTGGACTGGAGCGGGTCGCAGCGCTCGTCGACGAACGAGTTTATCTCCAGTCCGTATGCCTTGCCGGTGGTGTAGATGAATTGCCACAGACCTACCGCAGCGGCACGTGACCGCGCCGTGGGCTGCAGGGCGGATTCGATGATCGGCAGGGCGCGCAGTTCGACGGGCAGGCCGGCGTTTATCAACTCCTGCTCGATCATGGGGAAGTAGTAGCGCGACAGCCCGAGCACGCGGCTCATCAATCCGCTGGTGGAGGATGTATAGCGCTGGATGTATTTGCGCACCTCGCTGTTGTAGGGCAGATGCACCGGCGAGAGCAGAGCGCGCAGCCGCTGTTCGTAGACCGAGTCTGGCAGTTCGCTGTCGGCAGCGGGACGCCAAGTCGAGTCGATGTTTATAAACTCGTCAAAGAAGTTGTCGAAAGATGTTATGGCGCTTTTTTCGTACCAGTTCGACAGCAGCGAGTCGCGTTCGCGCGCGCTCATCGAGGAGAGGTGCTCGCTCCAGTATTCGCGGTTGCTTATGGCTCCCTCGTGGCCGACCTGTTCG
>CAYYUW010000197.1:0-3317 GCA_964474985.1 uncultured Alistipes sp.
TTTTACAAAGATACGGATAAGCGAGGGCAATGCCAAATTAATTTGAGCATTGCCGAGCGAAAGTATCTTGGGCGAAGCCAAAGTACGGATAAGCGGGCGGTTGGGGCGGGTCGAAGCCTGCGGAGGGACGCGAACAGCGGGCCTCCGCAGGCGGAGGCTTCGGCCCGCGCGACTTCTTTGAAGTCGCAACTTCGCAACTATAATCGACACGACATTAACGGCATACTAATCGGGTTGCGTGAGCAACCCGCGCGGCCGCCATAGAGGGGGGGCGGAGGCTCGCAGCCATAAATTCATATTGCGAATATTCACAGCGGCCTTGCGGCGGATATTACTCGTGGTGGTAGGGTTCGTTGTGGAGGATTGTGAAAGCGCGGTAGATCTGTTCGGCGAAGATCGCGCGCACGATCTGGTGGGAGAAGGTCATTTCGGAGAGTGCGAGCGAGAAGTCGCCGCGCGCGTACACCTCGTCGGAGAATCCGTACGGGCCGCCGATGATGAAGCATAGGCGTTTGAGTCCGCTGTTCATACGTTTTTGGATCCAGAATGCGAAGTCCACCGACCGCATCTGCCTGCCGTGTTCGTCGAGCAGGACCACGTAGTCGCTGTCGGTGAGCAGCCGCAGAATTGCTTCGCCCTCGGCCTTTTTCTGCTGGTTGAAGGAGAGGCTGCGCGTGTTGCGCACGTCGGGGATTGCGGTGATGCCGAAGCGTACGTAGTTGGAGATGCGTTTGGAGTACATCTCGATTAGCGAGGCGACATCCTTGGAGTCGGTTTTGCCGACCACGATCAGTTCGACGTTCATAGGCGGCCGGCTCTATTCGAGGGCTGCGGGCAGCTCCCAGTCGCTGTTCCACTCGCCGTCGCTGTCGACATATACTATCGGCCGCTCGTCGCCCTGCGCCTTGAGCCACTGGTACGCCTTGTACATGCAGTACCCGTTGCCCGAAGGTCCGCCTAACGACCACGCTATTATGCAGGTGCGGTTGCGGTTGCGGCGGTACATGCGGCGCACTCGGTCGACATATTCGTCGACATAGCGCGGGTCGTTCGAGGGCGTGCCCGAGACTGTCCGGTCTTCGCGGCCCGCCGAGACATTCAGGTCGGCCTGATCCACCACGTAGAAACCCAGCTGCTCGCACAGGTCGTAGAACCAGTACACCTGCGGATAATCGACGTACAGGGTGTTGATGCCGCGCGTGCGCATCGCTTTCATCTCCTTGAGTACGGCAGCCCGATTGCCGCGGGCGTTATAGCGTGCGGCCTTTATGGTCACTGCCTTGCCGTTGCGGATGATGTTGCTGCCGTCGAACTCGGTTCGCCCGAAGCCGAGCTGCAGAGGGATGTATTCGGTGATCGTTCCGCCGGCCTTGGTGTACAGCGTCAGCTTGTAGAGCCGCGGCGTGCGGTCGCTCCACAGCCACTGGTTGGTCTTGTAGATAGGCATCCGGAACTTTACCGTATCGACGCTGCGACCCTCGACCGCCGCTTCGCGCAGATTGTAGTCCTGCAGCTTGCCGGCCGGATCGTAGAGGTCGTAGCCTACGTTTACCGTTTCGCGGTAGTTGTAGCTGTTGCCGGCTATGATATTGACCTCGAGTATGCCGTAGGTGCGGGTGGAGTCGGGTTCGAAACGTATGTCGTAGTCGAAGATGCGCAGTTTGGGCTGGGAATATATATAGGTATTCTCGAACTGCGGCCGCGGATTGGACCCGAGCGACGAACTGAGCAGCGGCTCGCCCGTGCGGTCGATGTCGATCACTATGGCGTTGTTGCCGTGGCGCACGTAGGGCGAGATGTAAAACTCGACCGGCGTGCGGGTGTCGCCCGACCGTCCGACGATGCTGTCATTTACATATAAGGTGTATGCGCCGTGCGGATTCTCGATGTGCAGGTACATATCGCGGTTGTTCCATATCTGCGGCACCTCGACGATCTGTCCCACGGTCTGCACCGAGCTGTTCGCTGCTATCTCCACCGGACGGAACGGTACGAATGTCTGCACTGCGAGGCGGTCGCCCGTCTGCGAATTTTTGCGGGTGTCGTAGCCTACGATCTCCGAGCGAGCCGGAGCCGCACCCTGACCGACAGTCTGCGCCGCGGCGCAAAATGCCCCGAGAGCGAGTGCAAAGGATAATATTGCGGTTCGTTTCATTGTTGAGCGAATTGAAAATATCGTACAAAAATAATTTTTTTTCACATCACTTGCAACATTTCGCCCCTTCGGCGCGTCTATATGTTGTAGGAACGGATGAAAGTCGCTACTTTTGCAACCGTATTCACCGTTCGAAAATTGATGTTAATATTTAAAATAATGAAAATGAAAACTTTGAAATTTTTACTTTGCGCGTCGATCGCATCGGTCGCTCTCACATCGTGCTTAGGTAACGACGACGACGGCGGCCAAACGGTGCCCGATACGATTCTCCGCGGTATCGAGATTCACAATATCGCAAACGGTCAGTCGATCTATGCGATCGATCCGGTGAATATCGCGTTCCGTCTGAATGCCCTGCTTACCGACAAGCAGCTGCAGGATGCCCCTACACTGGAGGATGTACGCACCGAATCGGGCAATGGCGAGAAAACCTATCTGTTCGGCGGCACCCGCATCGAGGAGAATTACAACGGCGTCGAGGGCGACTACAGACTTACTTTCGAAATGGCCGGCACCCAAGGCCAGTACGACCGTAGGCGCGACGGATCGGTGATCATCAAGACCGGCGGCAAGCTGCTGACCGATTTGGCGGCCAGCGGCGGCGTGTGGGTCGTGGATTTCAGCGATGCGCAGAAACTTAGATATTTCTATTCGAATACCGAATCGATAACCGTCGAGTCTGCCGATGATTATATTATCAAGGCTGAGGACGGCGGATATGTGGTGGAAATGAAGAATTTCAAAAGCTACGTGCGCAGCAATTTGGCTTCGTCGTGGACCGGTATGTACACCGTGAAACCCGATACCGACGATCTGCTGTCAATGAAGTACCTGAAAAAGAGTATATTCAAGGTCGGTATATACACTTCGGGCAAGTCGATGTTCGATTTGGGCGGCAAGCAGCCTGTTATGCGTATGGAGACTACCCGCGATTTCGCTTACAAACCCGAGGTCGGAATGAGAGACGGCTCGGTCTTCAAATATGACGGATCGGTGAATGTTACGATCTCCGGCGATTATGACCAAAAATTGTATCCTTCGAATTTCGTGATAGTCGAGTATAAAGCCAACGGCTCGGTCGTAGCAGCTATAATTACATACAACGGCCAAACCTTCACGTTATAAAGACTGACGGACTTTTGCCGGCCGGCTCGATCGG
>CAYYUW010000198.1:0-5645 GCA_964474985.1 uncultured Alistipes sp.
CCGGAAAAGCGTGCGACAGATTGCTGCGCACTACCTTGATCCGATAGCGGACCACCCTGTACAGCAGCCAGTACAGCAGCCGGCCTATGCCGCCGTACAGTACCGCATCGGGCAGCGACCCGACGGCGCGGCACAATCCCAATAGAATATGATATTTTATACGTTCACTTCGTTTCATCAGTTTGCAAAGTTTTATTCTTCAGTACGAGGTCGGGCGGCGGGGGCGGTTGGTCGCTTCGGGCCGGCTGGTCGCTTCGGGCCGGTTGGGGCCGGTTGGGGCCGGTCGCGGGTTGCGGCTGGGCGCAGTGGGGCGGCAGCCGGTCGGTTGCGGGTCGAAGACTGCGGGGGACCGCGAATAGCGGGCCTCCGCTGGGCGAAGGCTTCGGCCCGCGCGGCCCAATGGGCCGCAACAATGTCGCCGCAAATGTTCGCAACAAATGTTAGCCGCAAATACTCGTCGCGGATGTTCGCGCCCGCCCTCCACCCCCTTTAGGGCGGGCGCGCGGGTTGCAGGGCAACCCGATTCATTTGCTGCAACTGTACGCAACCTGAACAGCAACAATTATTGTCGCGAAGTTGCGGGTCGCAGCCTGCGGAGGTAAGCAAAGCGAGCCTCCGCCGCCGGAGGCTTCGGCCCGCGCGGCCCAGTGGGCCGCAACGTTGTCGCAGCTAATGTTCGCGTCGGCTCGCGCGGCTTCTGAGGAAGCCGCAACTTTGTCGCGACAGGCTTTGCGGGCAGTTGTCGCCAGCGAAGTTGCGGGTCGAAGACTGCGGCCCGCGCGGCCCAATGGGCCGCAACTATGTCGCCGCAAATGTTCGCAACAAATGTTCGCCGCAAATACTCGTCGCGGATGTTCGCGCCCGCCCTCCACCCCCTTTAGGGCGGGCGCGCGGGTTGCAGAACAACCCGATATTAAGCCGCAACTTGTCGTTTCGTCTTAAGCAGCAGGCGGTTGGGACCTCGGTTTTGTCAATATGTATAAGAACTTATATTTCGGTGCTTCTCTGTGCCGGCCTAAAGCTCCTCGTCCGAGGTTTCGGTGCGGTGCTCCTTGGGTCGTCCGGCCACCACCACGACGAATTCGCCTTTGGGTTCTTCGGCGGTGAAGTGGTCGATGAGTTCGGCGAGGGTACCGCGCACGGTCTGTTCGAACTTCTTGGTTATCTCGCGCGATACCGAGGCTTCGCGTTGGCTGCCGAATGCTTCGGCGAGCTGTTGCAGCAGCTTGACCACGCGGTATGGCGATTCGTAGAAGATCATCGTGCGCTCCTCGTCTGCGAGGGCGGCTATGCGCTTGTTGCGGCCCTTCTTTTGGGGCAGGAACCCCTCGAAGCAGAACCGGTCGCAAGGGAATCCGCTCTGCACCAATGCCGGAACGAATGCCGTCGGCCCGGGCAGCGTCTCGACCTCGATGCCTGCCTCGACGCAGGTGCGCACCAACAGAAACCCCGGGTCGGAGATCGCAGGCGTGCCGGCGTCGGAGACCAAGGCGACGGTGCGGCCGCTGCCTATGGCTTCGGCTACGGATGCCGCCGTGGCGTGTTCGTTGAACTTGTGGTGAGAGTACATCTTCTTCTCGATGCCCAGATGCCGCAGCAGCACCGACGTGGTGCGCGTATCCTCGGCCAGTATGTAATCCACCTGCTCCAGTATGCGTATGGCTCTCAGGGTGATATCCTCGAGGTTGCCGATCGGCGTCGGAACTATGTACAGCTTGGACATCGTTACAGCAGCTTGCGCGTGAGCAGATCCATAATCATACGGGTGCCGTCGCTGTCGGGATTCCAGCGGTAGTTGGAGGCTATGTAAACCAAACACTCGTCGAAATCGGTGAACCCATTCAGATCGGCTATCGCCTTGGCATACGCCTCGCTGTCGCCGTCGAACAGGTCGCGGATCATAATGAACTTGTCGTTGATCCCGATAGCTCGGTTCAGATCGTCGATGCGGTCGCTGTGCGCGATGCGCGATGCAACATCCTCGGGCTGCGAGGCGGCTATCGCATCGGCTACCGTGGTCGTGCCGGCATTGATAACCTCTCCCAATACCGCCGTATGGTCCGACGGAATCTCCTGCCTCTCGGTCACGGCCGTCTCAGGCTCCTTTGCGGCTGGCTCCGCCGCAGGCTTGTCGGCTTTGCGGGCCGCCGGCCGCGCTGCCGGCTCGCCGTACAGCGACATTATGATCTTGCGGCTGCCGCCAGCTCGGGGCCTCCGCACCATGTCCATATCGAACAGCGAAGTCTGCTGTACAGGCTCCGGTTCAGGTTTAAGTTCAGATTCCGGTTTCGTAACCGGCTGAGGCTCAGGCTCGGGTTCGGCCACCTGTTCAGGTTCGGATTTGGTTGCCGGTTCGGGTTCATGCTCCGGTTCAGATCTAAGTTCAGATTCCGGTTTCGTAACCGGCTGAGGCTCAGGCTCGGATTCGGGCACCTGTTCAGGTTCGGATTTGGCTGCCGGTTCAAGTTCAGGCTCCGGTTCAGGTCCAAGTTCAGATTCCGGTTTCGCAACTGGCTGAGGCTCAGGCTCGGATTCGGCCACCTGTTCAGGTTCGGATTTGGTTGCCGGTTCAGGTTCAGGCTCCGCAACAGCCTCTGCCGCCGGCTCGCCGGTAGCTGGTGTGCTGAAAATATGTTCGATATCAATCGCCGTCAGAGGGGCGGCTTCCTCAAGAGCGGGTTCCTCGGGAACGGACTCCTCGAGGGCGGGTTCCGCGGGTGCGGGGGTATCGAAACGGACTGCTTCGTAGAGTTCGGCCAATGTACGTTCGACGATGCCGCGTTCGACGGCGGGGATTTCGCCGCTGCGGCTCCAGCTCTCAACGATCCGCGCGATGCGGTCGATGCGCGATGCGATATGTTTTATGTCCATAGTGCTTGGAAAATTCAACTCCCAAAGTTATGCAAAATTTTCGAAACGACGGGTATCCGCGCGCGACAAACACGCTTTTCGTCGGCAAAACTTTTGCCTTTCGGCGAAAGGCGCTATCTTTGCAGCACGAAAAAAGAGCGCAATATGAGTTTGGTAGCTATAGTAGGTCGCCCGAACGTGGGCAAATCGACCCTTTTCAACCGTCTGATAGGGCAGCGCCGCGCCATTGTGGACGGCACGGCCGGAACCACACGCGACCGTCACTACGGCCGTTCGGACTGGTCCGGACGCGAATTTTCAGTGATCGACACCGGCGGATACTCGGTCGGCAGCGACGACATATTCGAGGACGAAATCCGCCGTCAGGTGATGCTGGCGATCGACGAGGCCGATGTGATACTGTTTATGACCGAAGTGTCGACCGGCATAACCGATCTGGATATGATGATGGCCGATATTCTGCGCCGCACCTCCAAAAAGGTGATACTCGTGGTGAACAAGGTCGACAACTACGAACAGCAGTACGGCGCCACGGAGTTCTACTCGCTCGGCTTGGGCGAGCCGCTGACCATTTGCGCCATGAGCGGCAGCGGAACGGGCGAGATGATGGATGCCATAATCGCAGCCCTGCCCGCGGATGCACAGGCCGATGAGGAGGAGGAACTGCCGCGCATAACCATCGTGGGCCGGCCAAATGTCGGCAAGTCGTCGATGACAAACGCACTGCTCGGCGACGAGCGCAACATCGTGACCCCGATAGCCGGTACCACGCGCGACTCGATCCATACGCGTTACAACAAGTTCGGTATGGACTTCTATTTGGTCGACACGGCCGGTATGCGCAAAAAGGGCAAAGTGACCGAAGATCTCGAATTTTACTCGGTAATGCGTTCGATACGCGCCATAGAAAACTCCGACGTCTGCATCCTTATGCTCGACGCCCAGCAGGGCATCGAGTCGCAGGACATAAACATATTCAACCTTATCGTGCGCAACAAGAAGGGCTGCGTGGTGGTGGTGAACAAGTGGGACCTGATCCAAAAGGACAACAACACCCTCAGGGAGTGGCGCGAGTTCCTGCAGAAGAAGTTCGCACCGTTCTCCGACCTGCCGATAATATTCACCTCGGTGATCAACCGGCAGCGCATCCTCGAGGTGCTGCAGCAGGCCGTGCGCGTATACAACTCGCGCCGGCGCCGGATCCAGACATCCGAATTCAACGACTACATGCTGCCGATAATCGAGCAGACCCCTCCGCCCGCTACCAAAGGCAAGTACATCCGTATCAAATACGCTATGCAGCTGCCCTCGCCGACACCGTCGTTCGCATTCTTCGTCAACCTGCCCCAGTACATCAAAGAGCCTTACCGCCGTTTCATCGAAAACAAAATCCGCGAACACTGGGACTTCTGCGGCGTGCCGCTGCAAATATTCTTCCGTCAAAAATAATTTTTAGCCGCGGACTATGCACTGTCGCCTGAACATAATCGTCGCCGTGGCCCAAAACGGCATCATCGGCGGTAATAACTGCCTCCTGTGGCATATCTCCGAAGACCTACGCCGCTTCAAACGACTCACGACCGGTTGCCCCGTAATTATGGGCCGCAAAACATTCGAGTCGATCGGCCGGCCTCTCCCTGCACGCCGTAATATCGTCATATCGCGTCAGGCCGGTCTCCACATCGACGGCTGCGAAGTGTTCCCGTCCCTCGTAAAGGCATTGGAGGCGTGCGGATGCCGGACGGCTGGCTCGGCTGGTTCGGGGTTGGCTGGTTCGGCTGGTTCGGCTGGTTCGGGGTTGGCTGGTTCGGATTGCGGCGGCGACGTGCTGCGCGACGTATTCGTAATAGGCGGCGGCGAAATATACCGTCAGGCAATGCCGCTGTGCGACCGAATACTGCTGACCCGCGTGATGCATCCCTATGAGGGCGACACCCGTTTCCCCGAAATCGACCCCGCCCAATGGCGCGTAACCGATCGCGAAGAGTTCGCCCGCGGCGAGAAATTCCCATATCCTTTCGTGTTCGAAACCCTCGAGCGCCGGTAGCCTCCTTTCCATACCTTCCGGCCTGCACCATTTGCTGCGGCAATAGACAAAACGTTGCGAAAATATGCGGCTTCTGAAGAAGCCGCGCGGGCCGAAGCCTCCGCCAGCGGAGGCCCGCTCGTCGCGGACCCCGCAGGCTTCGACCCGAAAACAGTGCGGTGATGCAATTTCGTAACGGATAGTTTGCTGCAAAAATCCAGATTGCTTTAGCAATCTGCGCGCCCGCCCCAAGGGGGGCAGGGCGGGCGCGAGTATTAGCGGCGAAGATTTCCAGCGAAAAGTTGCGGTTCTTTAGAACCGCGCGAGCCGCAGCCTCCGGCGGCGGAGGCTCGCTATCGTTCACCTCCGCAGGCTGCGATATATTCTTTATTTGCTTCCATATTATTCCTTAATATGTTGATGAACAAACTCCCCATTTATCCAAAAGGTGGCTTCGGTTCCGATGAAACGGAGCAGCGCATAGTTCGGATCTGTCGGACCGCCCGGGAAATGGTTGATGTACCAATCCTGCCACATCTCTTTGCGTATGCCGTCATCGGTGATAATTTCAACTGTTCCGCGCAAGGCAACACTGTCTCCATAGTAGGAGTAGCACAGGCCGGCTTTGGGATTCGCTTTGAAATCGGCAACCTTCACAGAATCGGCACCCGTAGCCATCCATACCTCGCTGCATCCTGCGGTATGCCCCTTGGCCATCGGTACGGGACGAGGAAACCCGTCCGCATTG
>CAYYUW010000199.1:0-6310 GCA_964474985.1 uncultured Alistipes sp.
GATAAATACTTGATATTCAACACAATACGAATATCGACTAAAAAGTGTAAGATTTTTCTTTTCTCGCGCTTTGCAACCAGTTAGATATCAATCGCTTACAAAACGAAGTGAAAGATTTTTATCGCCCGAAAATTTGGCGGGAAGGGCACCAACCGCCTAATTTTGTATCGTCAAATCCCCGAAAACGCAAAATTCACATAAAAGAATGAAAAAATTATTTCTCCTTATCGCATCGCTGTTCATAATGTCGGCCTATGCAACGACCGACGATACAACAACAATAACATTTAATGCTCCGTCTCCAAAGCCAACTAACGGCTATCCAACTGGCAACCACGCTCCGGCACGTCGTATTTTCAGCGGCTATTACAGTTCATCAGCCGGAGCGGTTGCCATTTTTTTTCTTGAAAACATAGGACAGGTAACCATAACGGTCGACGGAGCCGAAGGGACGGTGGCGGCCGCATACTGAAAAAAAACTCCCTGAAAGTAAATTTTTTACCAAAAAAATTTTGCGGGGGGGGGAAATTGTTTAACTTTGAAACACCAAACTCATTCATATTATGAAAAAACTAATTTTTCTGGCCATTGCGACGGTATGTTTTATATCCGCCGAGGCACAAAACGGAAGTTCACAACCCGTAAAAGATGTGGAGGGCGAAGTATCGTTGGGATTCAATGCCGCAGGGCAGAACATCGCCGACAAAAATATCGTCGGCCTGAACCTCGGCTTGGAAATGCGCGCCAACTTCGAGCGTCCGTTCGACCTCGGCGTGCGTTTCGACCAGTCGTTCAACTACGCCGACGCCGGCATCTGCGAAGTCAGAACACGATCCACCACTCTGCAGCTGGTTGGTGACTGGAACTTCCGCCGCGGCAGCAACGTGGCTCCTTTCATCGGTCTGGGCATCGGCTATCTCGGCGGCTCGATCGACTGCGACTATCCCTTGGAATCAACCGTTTCCGACGACACGTTCAACAACGTCAGAACATTCGTCGTTACTCCCCGCGTGGGCATCGAATTCTTCAACCGTATGCGCCTCACCGCATCGTACGCAATTTCACACTCGGATTACTGCAACTTCCGCTTATCGTTAGGCATCTGCATCGGCGGCGGGCGCAAAAACAAATAATCAATTATGAAAAAGTTCGTTATTATAGCCTTTGCCCTGCTCGCTGCAGGCTCGGCTACAGCCCAAAACAAATTCTCGTTCGGCGTATCGGCCCGTATGAACACCGCGTTCAACGAACATGTCGCTTTATCACTCGATAACGTCAAATTCAAAGACTCTGCCGCTCCCGACAAGGTCATGGCTTACTCGGTCGTGCTCAACTTCGACTACGCCATAACTCCCGTGTGGACCCTCGGCGCTGCTGTCGGCCTGAACGACCTGCCTTACGACACTACCCTGCCCCTCTATCTCGAGGCTAAACGATTCTTCAACTATGACTCCGACAGAAGCCGCTGGTTCACCTACGCCGATCTCGGTACAAACATAGCCGTTAACGAGGGCGGATTCGGCTTGCAATGCGGCGCCGGCGCCGGATACCGGTTCCACCTCGCACGCCGATGCAAACTCGACCTCACGCTCGGATACAACCTCACCCAGACACATTACCCCGAACTCACGATCATTGGCGCCGACATCGAAATCAACGACACACCATACTCAACGGCCAAAACCAACGTAATGCGCCACTCCGTAAGCTTCGGCATCGCTATCAGCTTCTGAGTCGCAAACCTATGAAGTGTCTGTCATTAATTGCTGCTTGTCTTATAAGCATCTGCGCATCGGACGCCGAACCGGTTTACGTTATCTTCACGTCGAGTGACAACAATAAAAACAGCTGCGGCGTTCTGCACTCCAGACACGACAAGGGTTGGGACCCCGAAATATTCAGATACCCGATGCACTGCTTGTACGGCCTACACGGCTTATACGCCTAACAGCTTCTTTGAAGCTGCGAGCAGCGGGACCCCGCACGACGGGGTCCCGCATTTTTTGCAACTGTGCGATTTTGGGGGAGGGACATTGTTTGCGGCGAAAATCGGGTTGCCGGCGGCAATCTGCGCGCCCGCCCCGAGGGGGGGGCGGGGCGGGTGCGAATATTCGAGACAAGGGAAATGTCCCTGTATATTTGCAACGTATATCTTTCACGAATAATTGCGGCTTCTAAAGAAGTCGCAACTGGCTTTGCGGACAATTATGGTTGCGAGTCGCAGCCTGCGGAGGTGAGCCAAAGCGAGCCTCCGCCGCCCGAAGGCTGCGGCTCGCGCGGCCCGTTGGGCCGCAACCTGTCGATGCAAATGTTGCCATAAATGTTCTCAGTGAATATTCACGGCCGGAGCTTGGGGCGGCAAGAGGCGGCAAAAGGCGGGGCATCACACCCCAAGCAGTGAGGGGACGGCAGAGATCGAGGCGAGGGAGGTGAAGTTGGGGTGATCGATCGGGCCGTCGTAGTGTTCGTAGGCCCAGACGAGGCGGTGAGGGATGTGGATGGCGCGGCCGCCGAGTTCGAGCACGGGCAGGATATCGGAGCGCAGCGAGTTGCCGATCATAGTGAAGCGCTGGGGCGGGCAGTCGAGTGCCGAGAGCAGCGAGCGGTAGTCGTCGGCGGTCTTGTCGTTCATAATTTCGATATGGTCGAAGTAGTGTTTCAGGCCCGAGCGGTCGATTTTGTTCTGCTGCTCGAGCCGTTCGCCCTTGGTTGCAAGCACGAGGCGGAAAGAGCCGCTGAGGCGGAGGCGGCGGAGTACTGCTTCGGCGCCGTCGATCAGCTCCACGGGGCGAGTCAGGACATCGCGGGCCATGGAGACTATGCGGTCGACGGCTGCGAGGTCGCCGCGGCTGCCGGTTATTTCGCAAATGGTTTCGATGATGCTGAGCGTCATACTTTTCAGGCCGTAGCCGTACACCGGCATATTGCGCATTTCGGTGTCGAACAGCCGCCGCGACGCCTCCTCGGCGGGCACGTAGCCGCTCATAAGTTCGCAAAACAGCCGCTCCTGCCCTCGGAAGTGGATTTCGTTTTCCCAAAGGGTGTCGTCGGCGTCGAAAGCTATAACAGGTTTCTGCATTTAAAGACAATTAACAGTGTGGACAGCCCGAAGAGGCTACGGCCGTTCGGGCGAATGCTTTTTAAGGGTGAAGGTGAACTCCAAGCCTCCCTTGTCACGCAGGGCGACGGAGATCGTTCCGCCGTGGAACATCACGGCGTTCTTGACTATCGCCAGTCCGAGTCCCGTACCGCCGGCCTTGCGGCTGCGGCCGTCGTCGGCGCGGTAGAACCTCTCGAAAAGGCGGTCGAGGTGCTCAGGCTCGACCCCCACGCCGTTGTCGGCGAAGGAGAAAGCGTAAGCGTCATCGGTCTGGCCGGTGAGCGAGATGCGTATGTCGCGGCCGCACGAGTGGGCTATGGCGTTGTCGGTGAGGTTGCCGAATATGGAGTGGAGCAGCTGGCGGTTGCCCTCCATAGGCAGCTGGCGGTCGAGGAAGTCGCACTCGATGCGCATACGGTTCAGCGGCGGCCTGAGGGCCACTTCGGCGATGATCTCGCGCACCACCTCGCTCAGGTCGACCTCGGTGCGGGCTATTGCCGGCGCCGCGTCGTCCATACGGTTGAGCGTGGTGACATCCTGCAGCAGCAGCGCCAGCCGCTCGCTCTGGGCGCGGCACTTCTCCACGAACGAACGAATGGTCGCAGGCGGCAGGTTGGGATTGTCGATTATGGTCTCGAGATAGCCCCGTATGGCACTCACGGGGGTCTTCAGCTCGTGGTTGATATTATCGGTCAGCTGCCGCTTGATGCGGATCTTCTCCTCCTGCTCGTGCTGCACCTTGGCGTGTTCGCGCATCAGCTCGTCCTTGGTATTCTGCAGCTGGCTGTAGAGCCGCACTATGTGGTCGGAGATCTCGCCCAACTCGTCCGCCGCAAAGGGTTCGGGTTCGCCGATAGGTTCGCCGCGGTCGGCACGCATTGCGAAGCGGCGCAGACGGGTGATGTTGCCGCCGAGCCGCCGCGTGAAGAAGTAGGCCGCCAGACTCATCGCCACGGCCACGGCCAGCATAAAGACGAGAAAGTGGCGGTCGGCACGCAGCACATCGCTCAGTGGCAGCTCGAAGGAGAGCGCCGAGCGGATCACCTGCCCGTCGATGAGCGACGCCGAGTAGAAGCAGTAGCCGCCCTCGGGCAGCCGGCGCAGGGTGCATCCGCAGCCTGTGCGCAGCGCCTCGGTGACCTCGTGGCGGTGCGAGTGGTCGGACACAGCTTCGGCTGGGTCGACGGAGTCGTAGCGCACCCGTCCGGTGGAGTCGATGATCGTCACGCGCACCTGTTCGAAGACGTCGCGCCGGCCGGCGATGAAGTCGTCGGGCGACTGACCGCGGCGCAGTGCTTCGCCCAGCTGGGCATTGAAGATCCGGAGGCGTTCGTCGAGCAGGTCGATGCGGAACTGGCGTTCGCGAATATACTGGAACACTGTGCAGCAGGCCAAAAACGCCACGAACAGCGTCAGCAGCGACACGAACAGCCGCATGTGGAACGACCATCTACTCTTCGAATCCGTAGCCATATCCCTTGCGCGTTATGATGTTGCGGCCGTACTCATCGATCTTTTTGCGCAGACGGGTTATATTGACGTCGATCGTGCGGTCGAGCACGACCACCTCGTCGGTCCACACACGTTCGAGGATCTCCTCGCGCGAGAAGATGCGGCTGCGGTTGCGCAGCAGCAGCGCCAATATTTCGAACTCCTTCTTGGTAAGCTGTATATCGTTGCCGTTGAGCGTGCATCGCTTGCTGCGCAGATCGAGCGACAGAGTGCGGTACTCGATCACATCGGTGTGGCCGCGGGGAGGACGGCGGCGCAGCACGCTCTTGACGCGGGCGATGACCTCGCGCACGGAGAAGGGTTTGGCGATATAGTCGTCGGCGCCGAGGTTCAGGCCGGCCACGGTGTCGTCCTCGCTGTCGCGAGCCGTGCAGAAGATGATCGGTATGGTTGCGGTCAGGGGGTTGCGCTTGAGGAGCTGCGCCATTTTGAAGCCGCTCATACCGCCCATCATCACATCCAAAAGTATCAGGTCATAACCGGCCGGATCGAGCCGCAGCGCCTGCTCGGCGCTGTAAGCTGTATCGACCTCGTAACCTTCGATTTCGAGATTGAACTGGAGGATCTCGCACAGCGACTCCTCATCGTCCACCACAAGGATTCTGACTTTGCCCATAAGTTGTCGAATATGTTGCAAAGGTAAAAAATAGGCGCTGAATTACACACAGCCGCTGCAAATTTAATGTTATTTTCACATAACGATGCAAATGGCCACGCCGGCGGTGCGGGTTGCGGGGTCGAACGTCGGGGCCGAGGCAATGACCGTACGCCGGCCCCCGAGACGGAACAGGCGCCTCTCGAGCGGCAGCAGCCAGTAGCCGATGCGGGCGCTGAGGATGCCGATGCCGGCGCCGGCCAGCACGTCGCCCATCCAGTGGCGGTTGTTGTAGAGCCTGAGAAAGGCCACGCCGCCCGCCACGGCGTATGCCGCGATGCCGCAGCCCAAGCCGTACTCCGAGCGCACCAACTCGGCGCCCATAAATACCGTTGCGGTATGTCCCGAGGGAAAGGAGTTGAGCGAACCCGAATCGGGGCGGCGCTCCCCCACTGCCCGCTTCAGGCAGTTGACCATAATGCCCATAGCCAGATAGGACGTCGCTGTCACCACCGCGCGCTCCCCGAAGGTGTGGCGCGCCCGCACGCCCGCAAATCCAAGTCCGAGGTTGGCCGCCACGGGCAGATACTGCAGCCAGTCGTCGGCACGCATACGCCGGCCGCCGCTCCACTCCGTCATCTGCTCCTGCACGGCATCGTTCATCCCGTGCAGAGGTCCGCGGCCCACAGCCATCGCCCCGAGAGCCGCCAACGACACCGGAGCGATCAACTGCCGCGGCCTGAAGCGGCAAAAGGGATCGGCCGTGCACACCGTCAGCTGTCGGGCCGCCGGTGCGGCCGGCACGGGCGCAAAGTCGATCGCGTGCAACCCGCCTTCAGCCACAAGCGCCCCTGCAAGAGCCGGATCGGCAACAGGGCCGAGATGCCCTGCAGTCAGCGAAGTGCAAGTGTCCTGCTGCGAAACAGCCGGCATCGACAGCAGCAGCGCGGCAAGCAGGCAGCAGCACCTCACCGTCGGCCGGTGATGTCGGGGCGGGCGATACTGTTCCATAGCGGGTTGTCAGGATCCGGCGAAGGCGCGGAGGGTTATTTGAGGCGTGTGCGGTACGAGGCGCGGAACTTGCCTTTGGTAAAGTTGAGCAG
>CAYYUW010000200.1:0-4080 GCA_964474985.1 uncultured Alistipes sp.
TGCAAGATTAGCAGGTCGCTTGTCTTTTCATCCATACACGGCACGGAAGCCACTATCGGCTGCCGGCTGCGCTCGTTGTCTTCTTCTCTATTCTTCATTTTTGACTCTTTTTAGGAGTCAACTTTTTCCGGGGTAAGACAAACTGCAAATATTCGAAGCAAATCTGCAAAGTTATCCTTTGTCGCGACAATTCGCGCCCGCCCTGCCCCCCCTTGGGGCGGGCGCGCGGGTTGCCACTGGCAACCCGATTATTTACCGCAGAAATTACCGAGCTGCAACGTTTTCGGGTCGAAGCCTGCGGAGTGCACGCGACAAGCGGGCCTCCGCTGGCGGAGGCTTCGGCCCGCGCGGTTCAAAAGAACCGCAATTTTTCTCCGCATATACTCTCTCGCGCCGCTCCACAGCAGCCGAAGGCGATTACGATGCGGCCCGCGTTTCACTGCCGAAACCCATTTTTGCCACCGATATCCACGTCCGCGCCCCGCCATATATACACCTGACCCACACCGCATTATCGCGACACACCACTCCGCCGCCGAAAAAATGTATCGAAAAAAGCGCAAGTTTCTGCCCGAAAAGTTTGCACAATTAGAAATTCTTGCCTACTTTTGCGAACCAAAACGGAGTTAACTGCTGTTGTAGCTCAGTGGTAGAGCACTTCCTTGGTAAGGAAGAGGTCACGAGTTCAAGCCTCGTCAACAGCTCAAGAATCAAGCGATTACGCCACCCGCGCAATCGCTTTTTTCATACCCGCCACCCTTCCCTCAAAAAAAATACCCCTCCCAACCTCAACACACGAACCGACCATTCCCCGAATACGCAGCCGGCACAACTCCAACCGACAGGCACCTTATTCCGCCGCAAAACGTCGGTAATTGTCCAACAGGCACAGGATATTCTCCCGCCCCGCCGGATTGTCCGACTGCGAGGCATAGAGCGGCAGCGGCAACCCTTCATCTAAGCAGCGGTCGACAATATGTTTTGCGATGTCGTATCCCGTCCTCTCACCGCCCAAATCGTGGTCAAGGCAGACCCCATCGGGCCACAGCCGTTCCAGATATTCGATTGCGGCATCATAGGACTTCGCCCAATACACCTCGAACGGCGGCGCAATCGGACTGATGCTCAGCCGATCAGCCTCATGCGGATTCCGGCTGTCGTCGACCCATAACAAACGTTTCATAGGTGCAACCTGCTATAGATTTACAGCAAAACCCGTTCATTGCGGCTGTTCACATAGTGCCACTCGCCCCTTTTGCTGTCGGTATCGATAACACCCCAGCGCTCTTTCCCGCCCTGTTCGACACAAAACGCCCCCAATCCGTGCTCGAAGCTTTTCAGCTCTATTGGAATGATCTTGACCATTTTTGATACAAAATTAATTTCATCTGTTAAGAATCGATATGGCCATATCGGCCTGTTCTTTCGTTACACCTTCGTAGGGATTGGTCCATATGAAGTGCGGCGCCTGCGAGTCCAATATCACATATTCGTCGTCGATAATGACATATCGTGCCGATTGCGCCGCATGGTCGGATAGCCACGAGGCTATTTCCAATCCTTTGCTGGGCTTCGCCGATGAGTTGATATGGTCCGGATTTGCCGAGATCAGCCGGCGATCGCTGACGGAAGCCGGGGTGATATCGATCACCCGTCCGGGTAAATGCCTGACGCTCCACAACTCCTGCATAGCGTCCAATCCGAGCTGTTTCCACGAAGATTCGATTACGATGTCCGCACCGGTCGCATCGATAATCCTCCTCAGTTGCGCCACTGGGATCGGGTCGAAGAACGCTCCGTATTCATCCTGCCAAGGTTTGCTCTGATAACAAAGCACTCCTTGATAGTATTCCGTATTCAGTACACCGTCGAAATCGAGAAAAATGATCTTGTCCATAGCAGCAGAATAACTAAAATCCCAATCGTCGCCGCACTGCGGGTTTGTCGGACAGCTGCTCGGCACGACAGAATGCGTGCAGCCGCTCGACGGACGGCTCCGTGCCGTTGAGAATCAAGTCTACGGTTCGTTTGCGGGCGATGTTCTCGATCTGTCCGCCGCTGAAGTCGTAACACTCGGCAAGCGTATGCGCCGTCGGCTCGTCCAATGAGGGAATCATCGTCCGCCAAATGGCCTGCTTCGCCTCGACGGAGGGCCGTTCGAACTCGATCTTGTAGATGAAGCGGCGCTCGAAAGCCTTGTCGAGGTTTCGGGTGAGATTCGTCGTCGCGATCATAATGCCGTTCAACTGCTCCATCTCCTGAAGAATGATATTCTGAATCGAATTCTCCATCTTGTCTACAGCCCGTTCAGCCCCTTCGGTTCGGATTCCCAACACAGCATCGGCTTCGTTGAAGAGCAGAATCGGCGCCACCTCGCACTTCTCGACATACTTGCGGTAGCGGTCGAATGCCGCCTTGATATTCTTCTCGCTTTCGCCCACCCAGCAGCTTTTGATCTTCGAGACGTCTATCATCATCACATCCCGTCCGGTCAGCCGCGACAGTTGATTGACCGTCTCGGTCTTTCCGGTGCCGGGTGCACCGTAGAACAGGCAGGCGAAGCCTTGGCGCATACCGCTCTCGGCCATGCGGGACTGAATGGTCTTGAAGCGCTCGGGCATAAGCAGCGCGGTGAGCTGGTCGATCTGCCCCTGCACGGTCGGGTTGTAGAACAGCTGTTTGGCGGCAAATGTCGTGTGGGAGACCAACTCTCTGCTCGCTTCGGACTGTTTCGCACACAAATCCATATCGGGGAACAGTTCCTGTTTGGCAGCATCGGTGAGGTGGTAATAATGCGGGTCGCCGAGGCCGTCGTTGTTGCGCGGTTCGATCAAATTATGGCGCCGCAGCGGATAGGTGCCGTTCTTCAATTCGGCACGGATATTTCTTAAGATGCTTTTACTTGCAAAGTAACCTTTCCAATCGCCTTCGCACACCATGTCGTCGTCATAGTTAAGCAATCTGTTAGCGAACATACACAACATAAGAGACGAAAAGTGGTAGTCCAACCCATACTTTCTGACAGCCTGACAAAACGGCAGCTGCGAATTCGACTCGATCAAAAAGTCGAGATCATCCTGCAGCGCCCATTCGTTGTTATGGCCACTCTCGAAAATGCTGTCGAGCCGGTCGACGAACTCGCTCGAGATCAAACCGGCAATGGGCTTCGGGGTGAATACGCGATTCTCCTTGACCGCCTCCACCACGTCGAGCGGAACATTGTAATATATTTCGTCAACATCTTTATGCCGACAGATGAATCCCCGTTTGCTCAATTTGTCGGCTTCGCTCATCATAGCCACGATGCGTATGGTACGGCATCCGATCATATCGGAGAAGTCGCTGATCTGAATATGACTGTCCGAGCACTGTTCCATAAAAAGCGCGAATACGAGCGCCTGCTCCGCAGTAATCTCCATGCGGCGGGCAATATACGTAAGCGGCTGCTCCATAAGGGTGTAAAAGTCATCGCCGAGCTTCTTCTCGATCGCGCAGTTTACGATCTTCTCGATCGCCGACAGTAAGGTCATCTCGGCAGGTTCGGGCCGGTTTGCGCAATTGTTTTGTTGGTTCGTCTCCATATTTCCTTCCATTTTGACGATGCAAAGATCGCCGCCGCCTCTGCCAAACAATGGCATAAGCATATTTTTCTTTGCACTTCGATTTTCTGCAGTTCGGCTGCTTGGAAGCATATTTCTATTGTATGAATATTTTTTGCATAAAATTTCGTAAGTTTGCAACATAGGCCACGATTTGGCAGATGCTGTTTCTACCTTTGCAGTACAAAACTTAAGAACAGAACTTATGGCAACGAAAAACTGGGACGGCGACTTCATGTCGCAGATTATGGACGAGGCAGCATGGAAAGAACTTTCCGGCGAATTTACGTGGAGCGAGCAGCTGCTCGAAAAGTATCAGGACAAGGTGGACTGGAACGAGGTGTCGAGCAATTACAAGATGCTTTGGACGGCGTCGATGTTGGAAAAATTCCGCAACAAACTCGACTGGAAGGCTCTTTCGCGCAGCGGACACCAAAATATTCTGACTGCCGAGCTGTTCGAGCGCTTCAAGGATCGCTGG
>CAYYUW010000201.1:0-6059 GCA_964474985.1 uncultured Alistipes sp.
CGACGAGGAGGCATATTTCGAAGCATACTGTATGCGCACCTTGTCGCTCGCCTGCATATCCTCCTTGAGAATGGCCTGACGCTCACCGCGGATGAATATGCGCTGGGGATTGGACACCTCGAGCATCTGGTCGATCTCGTAAGAGGTCATATAACGCGAAGTCGATCCCGGGAAACCCATAATCATCGTATAGTCGCCCTGCTCGACACCGCCGAGTGAAATTGAAAGGTGAACGGGAGCCTTGTAGGGAACATTGTCGGGCGAATAGGCGGCCGGCTTGCCGTCCTTGCCGGCGTAGATGCGGAACATCGAGAAGTCGCCCGTATGGCGCGGCCACATCCAGTTGTCGGTGTCGCCGCCGAACTTGCCTATGGCCGAGGGCGGTGCGCCCACCAACCGCACGTCGGTGTACTTTTCATAGACGAACAGGAAGTACTGGTTGCCGTAGTAGAGCGATTCGACCTCGGCCGAATAACGCCCCTGCTCGGAGGCCTCCTTGCAGATCGCCGCGATGCGTTCGGCGACGGCAGCCGTGCGCTCGGCCTCGCCGGCCGACTCCAGCCCTCCGGTCACACGGTCGGTAACATCCTCCATACGCACCAAAAACGCCACGTACATATCGGGATTGGGCAGCTCCTCGTCGCGCGACTGCGCCCAGAAGCCGTGTGTCAGGTAGTCGTGCTGGACGCTGCTGTGGCTTTGGATAGCGCCGTAGCCGCAGTGGTGATTGGTCAGCAGCAGCCCCTCGGGCGAGATCAGCTCGCCGGTGCAGCCGCCGTTGAAGAGCACCACGGCATCCTTCATCGAGGCGCGGTTGATACTGTACACATCCTCGGCCGACAGGCGGAACCCCTTGGCCTTCATATCCTTGATGCGGCTGCCGATAAGGCTGGGCAGCCACATGCCCTCGTCAGCCGCGGCGACTGCGACCGTCAGCAGTGCGAGCAGACTCAATAGCGTTTTCTTCATGATCCGGTATGTTGGTTGTTTTCTGTATGCAAAAGTAGCGTTTTTCATTCATATTGCGAAAAACTGCCGGACGTGAAATCCGACAGCGCGGCATAGACCCGCTGCACGGGCAGCCCCATAACGTTGTAGAACGAGCCGTCGATGCGCTCAATGCCCACGCAGCCGATCCACTCCTGAATGCCGTAGCTGCCGGCCTTGTCCAGCGGCCGGTAGTGCGACACGTAGTACTCGATCTGCTCGTCGGTCAGTTGTCGGAAGTAGACGTCGCTGGAGGCGGAGAAGCTCTCGCGCCGGTACTTCGACCGCAGCGTGACACCCGTAACCACGGTATGCCGGCGGCCGGAGAGCATCCGCAGCATCGCGCAGGCTTCCTGCTCGCCGGCCGGCTTGCCGAGAATGCGTCCGTCGAGAATCACCACCGTATCGGCCGTAAGCAGTATGTCGCGCCCGCCGAGCGGAACGGGATAGCCGTCGCTCTTGAGCTGCGAGAGGTAGACGGGCACCTGCTCCGCCGGCATCGACGCGGGATAGATCTCCTCGACCTCGTAGTTTTCGGCGGGCAGGAACTCCAACCCGCAGTCGGCCAGCAGCTGACGGCGCCGCGGCGAGCGGCTGCCCAGTATCAGCCTGTAATCCTGAAGTTTTTCGTGCAGCAGCATAATCGTTTATCTTATATCGAAATCGAGCAGTTTGCGCCCCTCGAGCGAGGCTGTCAGCGTATCGCCCTCGGCGACGGGTCCCGTGCCGGCCGGAGTGCCGGTATAGATCAGGTCGCCGATCTTGACAGTTACGAACTGCGATATGTGAGCGATAAGCCTGTCGACGGAAAAGAGCATCTGCGAGGTGCAGGCCGACTGCCGCAGCTGGCCGTTGAGGTGCATATCGAAGTGCAGGCTGCCGATGCCGCCCACCTCCCCGAGCGGCACGAACTCGGGCGAAAGCGCTGCCGAGTGGTCGAAAGCCTTGCTCGTCTCCCACGGCAGTCCGGCCGCTGCCGCAGCCCGCTGCAGATCGCGGGCCGTGAAGTCGACACCGAGTCCCACCTCGTGGTAGTAGCGGTGTGCAAACCTCTCCTCGATGCACTTGCCCACGCGGTCGATGCGCACCACAAGTTCGGTTTCATAGTGCACTTCGCTGCTGAACGAGGGTATGTAAAAGGGATCGTTGTTGCGCAGCAGCGCCGTGTCGGGCTTCATGAAGAATACCGGTTCGGCCGGCAGACCGCCCATCCCCAGCTCGCTGACGTGCTCGGCGTAGTTGCGTGCTATGCAGAAAATTTTCATTCTCTTTAAGATATTGTCTGTTTGTCTATCTCCAGCGCCTCCACCATTCGTCGGGCGAAGCGGTCGCTTGCACCCGCACCGCCGATGATGCGGCGCAACTCGGCAAAGTCGTCGAGCATCCGCTGGCGTTTGGCTCCGTCGGGCAGTATGGCGCGCAGCTCCTCGGCGGCCTCGGCGGTGTCGCAGCCCGACTGTATGATCTCCCGCACCGACTCGCGGCCCAGATTGAGGTTCACCAACGAGACGTAGGGCACCTTGAGCACGTAGGGCCGCAGCCATACGTTCAGCTGCAGCGTGCGGTAAACCACCACCTCGGGAATGCCGAGCAGCGCCGTCTCGAGCGTGGCGGTGCCGGAGGTGACCACGGCGGCCGCGGAGATGTGCAGCAGCTCGTAGGTGCAGTCGCACACATAGCTCACGGGGGCGTCGCCGATAGCGCGCCGGTACACCTCGCGATCGAGCCACGACACGCCGGCAACGACGAACTGGTATTCGGGAAACTGCCGCGCCAGCGAAGCCATCATCGGCAGGTTGTCGCCTATCTCGCTGCGGCGGCTGCCGGCCAGAAGCGCCACGACGGGCCTGAGGTCCAAGCCGTGCTCGGCGGCGAACTTCTCGCGCGAGGGCAGCGACGGGCGCCGCTGCTCTATGGCGTCCACAAGAGGGTTGCCCTCGAAGATCGGCTCGATGCCCTTGCGGGGGAAGTAGCTGCGCTCGAACGGGAAGATGATGAACAGCCGGTCGACATAGCGCCGGATAGCCTTGATGCGCCACTCGCGCCACGCCCACACCTTGGGCGCTATATAATAATAGGTGAGTATGCCGTGGCGCTTGGCCCACTGGGCCATCTTCATATTGAAGCCCGGGTAGTCGATCAATATCAACACATCGGGGCGCCAAGCGCCCACGTCGGCGCGGCACTCGGTCATCTGCCGGCGGATCGTGCCGTAGTTCTTGATCACCTGCACGATGCCGAAAAACGAAGTCTCGCGGTAGTGCTTGCGCAGGTTTTCCGCACCGCCGGCCGCGGCCATCCTGTCGCCGCCCCAAAAACGGAACTCGGCCAAAGGGTCGGCCTTCTTCAGTCCCTCGATAAGATTGGCTCCGTGCAGATCGCCCGACGGTTCGCCCGCTATCAGATAGTATTTCATCGTTTGTCGTATGTTTCAGAGTGTTTCGCGTTGCAATATCCGCACTCCCGCCGCTATTTCAGCAGGTCGGGTCTCAGGCGCTCGGTGCGCTCCAAGGCCTGCTCCTCCTGCCAGCGTTCGATCTGGGCGAAGTTGCCCGAAAGCAGCACGTCGGGAACACGCCAGCCGCGAAATTCGGCCGGACGGGTATAGACCGGCGGCGCCAGCAGATCGTCCTGAAAGCAGTCGGTCAGCGCCGACGCCTCGTCGCCTATGGCGCCCGGGATAAGCCGAACAACCGAATCGGCGATGATGCAGGCCGCCAGCTCGCCGCCTGTGAGCACATAGTCGCCGATCGATATCTCGCGCGTCACCAAATGCTCGCGAATGCGGTGGTCGATGCCCTTGTAGTGGCCGCAGAGCACGATGATATTCTCGAGTGTCGAGAGGCGGTTGGCCTCGTGCTGGTCGTAGCGCACACCGTCGGGCGAGGTATAGATGATCTCGTCGTAGCGCCGCTCCGACTGCAGCTTTTCGACTAACTCGAACACCGGTTCGCACTTCATCACCATTCCCGCCTCGCCGCCGAACGGATAGTCGTCGGTGGTGCGCCGGCGGTCGTGGGCGTAGTCGTGCAGATTGTGTACGACGATCTCCACATACCCCTTCTCCTGCGCACGCTTCAGGATCGACTCGCTGAGCGGCGAAGTGAGCAGCTCGGGCACTGAGGATATTATATCTATTCGCATAAATATCTGAAAATTATATCCTTTTCGCTACTGTCGGCCAGCGGCGTCTCGCATCCGCAATCGAGCGTGAAACCCCGATAGCCCATCGAGGTGAACAGTTCGACGATCTGCGGACGGTTTTCGCCGCCGCTCTCGATAAGCACCGTCGGGTGGAACCGCTCCAGAAGCGGGCGCATCTCCCGCATAACCACTGCCTCGTAGCCCTCGATGTCGCACTTGACGAAGTCTAACCTTTCGAGATCGCCGAACAGCCGGCTGCCGCGGCGCATCTGCGCCGGAAAACGGTCGGCATCGGTCCCCGCCGCGCGGCTGTCGCCGACGAAATTCTGGCCGGTGCCGAAGTAGCCCTGACAGCGGGCGGTATCGTTGCACATCTCGATCTCGCGCTCCTCCGCGCCCAAGGCGTATGGCAGGATCTCGACATTGCGGCAGCGGCGCAGATTGCGGCGCAGCACACCCAGTATAGGCCTGACAGGCTCGACGGCATAGACGTGTCCCGCAGCGCCGGCAGCCTCGGAGATATAGCGCGAATAGTAGCCGAGGTTGGCGCCTATGTCTATGGCCGTGTCGCCATCGTGCACCAACTCGGGAATGTGATAGACATACTCCGTGGCCGGCGCGCGGCGTCCAAGGCCCAGCCTGTGCCACAGGAAAAACAGGCTGCTCACAACCCGCAGATAGGCTTCGAGCGGCAGCAGCCGGTAGAGCAGTTTATGCAGCAGTCGCATCATCGCTCGCGATAGTTTACTTCATTGTTGAGCACCTCGGTGACGAACGGATTGTAGAGCACCTCGTGACCTATGTCCGATGCCGGTCCGTGTCCCGGGTAGAAGGTCACATCGTCGCCGAGCGGCACGATCCTGTCGAGTATCGAGCGCATTATCCACGAGTAATCGCCGCCAGCAAGGTCGGTGCGGCCGATGCTCTCGCGGAACAGCGTGTCGCCCGTCAGCAGCATACGCCCCTGCTCATGGAACAGGCAGACGTGCCCGGGAGTGTGACCCGGGGTGGGTATGATGCGCAGCACCGTCTGGCCGAAAACGATCTCCCCGCGTTCGCGCAGATCGATGTCGATCTTCGGCTCGGCCGGCGTCTGCAGCCCGAACATCTCAGCCTGCTGCCGCACGCTGCCAAGCAAAAAACCGTCGTCCGACGAAAGCGCATACGGAACTCCAAGCTCACGCTTGAGGGTCTCGACTCCCATTATATGGTCTATATGGCCGTGCGTGCCGACGATCATCTCCGGCTCCAACCTGTGCGAACGGATATGATCCACCACGGCTGCCGTCTCGGCCGCATTGCTGCACCCGGGATCCACTACGATGCAGCGGCCGGTCGCCTTGTCGGCTATCACGTATGTGTTCTCCTGAAAAGGATTGACGCAGAAAAGTGCGATGTCTGTCATAATAATCCAAATAATTAACAAAGGTACCGCTTTTGCGGCAAATATCAATATCCCCGCACAAAAAAGCATCCGACATTAGCTTATGGAGCCGGCGGCTGGAGGCACGCCTAAGGAGTGAGCAGCTGCGCGACGGAATGTGCTGCATAATACTTTGCGACAAGATGCGACTTCCTCAGAAGTCGCGCGGGCCGAAGCCTCCGCCAGCGGAGGCCCGCTTTTCGCGTGCCCCGCAGGCTTCAGCCCGCAACTCTTCGCAACATAATGTATATGGCAAAATCGGGTTGCATCGCAACCCCGCGCCCGCCCCAAGGGGGGGGCAGGGCGGGCGCGAATACTTGTTGCGGCGCAACGGGCCGCGCAGGCTGCGCCACCGCGCGCCGGTCTTCGGCCGACCTGCGCTATTTTTTCATTGAATATACTCACGTTCGGCAATGCCGAATTTATTTGGCATTGCCCTCGCTTATGAGTATATTTGCGGTCTGAAATTATCGACAGGAGAGATTTACCGACAGATGACATTACA
>CAYYUW010000202.1:0-19147 GCA_964474985.1 uncultured Alistipes sp.
GTGGCGGTACGAATGGCTGCGCCCGGTAAAGTAGACCGCATCTTCGGTTTTGCCCAATGCCTCGGCAGCCCGCGCGGCGGCTCCGTCGGCCAAGGCGTATTCCAAATCGTAGGCTACCGCTTCGTTGAACAAATCGCAGGGGATGTAGCCGTATTGCATTCTCAGTCCATTGCCGCGGTCGGGGTTCATGGCCGTCTTGCGGATCGCCTCGAAGGCTCGCTCGCGGTCGATGCCCGGGAGGTTCTTAACGATGGCGTCGGCCACCACGCAGATGCCCGGATTGCCCACCATGCAGTCGGTTTCGTTGCCCCACAGATGCCACACCGGCAGGCGCCCCTGCTCGTCGGCAATCGAGAGCATCGTCGCGACGATGTCGGTCATGCGGTCGGGTTCGATGACGGTCAGCAGCGGCATTTTGGCCCGGTAGGTGTCCCACAGCGAGAAGACCGAGTAGGTTGCATGGCCGGGTGCGGCGTGCACCTCGCCGTCGGCGCCGCGATAGGTGCCGTCCGCGTCGCAGAAGGTTACCGGTGCGATCATCGTGTGGTAGAGGGCCGTGTAGAAGATCGTGCGGGCGGTCGGGTCGGCGGTTTCGATCCGGATCTTCGAGAGCTCGTCGTTCCACGCCTTGTCAGCCGCTGCGGCCGTGGCGTCGAAGTCCCAGCCGGGAAGCTCCGCCGCGAGGTTCTTCTTCGCACCCGCGACGCTCACGGGCGAGAGGGCCACTTTCAACAAGATTTGTTCGCCCTCTGTGGTGGCGAACGATGCGCGGCCATAATGCTCGCCGACGGGCTCGAACTTCGCGAACGGTACGGAGAACTCGGCGGCGAAATAGACCCGCTGGTCCTTGGCCCAGCCCGTCGAATGGCGCCAGCCCGTGACAATCCGGTCGCCCTCGGCTTCGAGGTGCGTCTCGGTCGCCTTGTCCCAGCAGCCGCCGTTTTCGAGGTCGAAGACCACGGCGGCATCCTCGGCCGCGGGGAAGGTGTAGCGGTGGAGCCCCACGCGCGCGGTGGCCGTCATCTCGGCCGTGATGCCGCAGCGCGTGAGCGGCACGGAGTAGTAGCCCGGACGTACGACCTCGCGGGTGCGGTCGGCATAGGACCAGAGACCCGAGGCGGGGTCGTCCTCTGTGCCGCGGGCATACGCGACTTCGCCCACGACGGGCATGACCGTGATGTCGAACAGGTCGCCGATGCCCGTTCCCGAGAGGTGCGTGTGCGAGAAGCCGATGACCGTCGAGTCGCTCTGGTGGTAGCCCGAGCACCAGTCCCATTGCTGCGGGATGCTTGTCGGGCCGACCTGCACCATGCCGAACGGCACATTGGCGCCGACGAAGACATGGCCGTGGCCGCCCGTGCCGATCTTGGGATCGACCCAGCGGGTGAATTCGCCGCCCGTCTGCGGGGCTTTCGCGCAGGCTGCAAAGAGCAGAATCACGACTCCGGTCAGTAGTTTTCGAGAGTTCATGGCTATTTTTCGGGTTTAAGTTCAAAAGTGAGTTTGCCGCCCCCGAGCAGCTCGTCGTGCGAGAGGCGGTATTTCGTAAGCGGACGGCCGCCGAGGGTCATGCGGCGGATATACCTTCCCTCGCCGCGCCGCTCGATGGTGAGCGTGCCGCGGCCGGTGTCGATCTCGGCGCGGTCGAACACGGGCGCCGTGAGCGTATAACAGGGCTCGCCCGGGCAGTCGGGATAGAAGCCTAACATCGAAAAGACGGCCCATGCCGACATCGTTCCCGTGTCGTCGTTGCCCGGAATGCCGTCGGCTGCGGTGGTGAAGTACCGGTCGAGCAGGCGCCTTACCTCGCGCTGCGTGCGGTGCTCCTCGCCCGGGAAGCGGCTGAATAGGTAGGCGTAGGCGATATCGGGCTCGTTGGCGGGGTCGTACAACCCCTCGTCGAAGACCTTTTGCAGCTTGTCGACGAACTTCCTCCGGCCGCCCATCGCGCGGGCCAGCCCCTCGACGTCGTGCGGCACGAAGAAGGTGTAGTTCCATGCCGAACCCTCGTGGAAGCCCGGCACGGGCTCGAAATTCTCGCCCTGACGCGGGTTGAAGGGCTCGAGGAACGTTCCGTCGGGGTTGAGCGGCCGCAGCGTGCCCGATTCCGCCGAATAATAGTTTTTCCACCCTGCGGCGCGGCGGCGCAGCTCGGCGGCGAACGCACGGTCGCCCCGCTCCTCGGCTATCCATGCCAAGGCCGCATCGGCGACGTAGTATTCCAATGCGTGCGACACGGAGTTGTCGCCCGAGGCGTCGCCCGAGAACCAGCCTAACGGGATATACCCCCGCTCGATGTAGGGGTCGAGGTCGGGCCGCATGGGGTTCCGGGCGCCGGGCGTCGTGGCCGAGCGCTTCATGGCCGTGTAGGCCGCCTCCATGTCGAAGTCGCGAAGCCCCTTGCGCCACGTGTCGACCAGTACGGGGATCGCGGGGTCGCCCTCCATCGTGAAGGTCTCGCGGCCGTAAAGTTCCCACTTCGGCAGCCAGCCCCACTCCTTGGACATGGCGACCATCGAGCGCACCATCTCCGTCTGCCGCTCGGGGTAGACCAACGTCAGCAGCTGGTGGACGTTGCGGTAGGTGTCCCACAGCGAGAAGACCGTATAGCGGTCGCCGCCGGCCGCAACACCGACCTCGCCCGAGCGCTCCATCAGGGGGTATTCGCCGTTCGTGTCGCTCAGGATGTTGGGGTGAATCAGCGTGTGGTACAGCGCCGTGTAGAAGACGGTCTTCTCAGCGTCGGTGCCGCCCGTGACGCGGATGCGCCCCAGATCGTCGTTCCACCGTTGGCGGGCCTTGGTGTGGATCGCATCGAAGGGTTCGCCGTCCGGTTGCTCGGCATCGAGGTTGCGGCGGGCGTTCCCGATCGAGACGTAGGAGATGCCCATGCGCACCTCGACCTGCTCGCCCGCGGCCAAGTCGTCGAACGTGAACCAGTAGCCCACGTCGTCGCCCGACAGCTCGCGGCCATACTCCGTATAAAGTTTATAGCCTCCGCTGTCGGGCGTCCATTCGGCCTCAACGCCGGTCATCGCACGCTGTTTCTTCCAGTAGCCCGACTGCGAGGGGCGCTTCGAGACGCGCAGCACGAAGTAGATGGGAAAGACCTTCTGCGGGTTGTAGCAAAAGGTGCCGAGGAGCTTCGAGCCCTCGATTTCGGTGTCGCTCACGCGCCGCACCGTGGCGCCGCTCTCGTTGGTGAGCCCCTCGCCGAGGTTCAGCAGGATGTGGCCCTGCCCCGCAGGGAAGGTGTAGCGCTCGGCCGATGTGCGCGTCGTGGCGGTGGCCTCGGCGCGGATGCCGTACTTCGAGAGCGTCGCGGCGTAGTAGCCCGGCGAGGCGGTCTCGTCGGCATAGGCCGAGCCGTACTCGCGGTAATCGACCGTCAGCGGTCCGGCGGTGGCGGAGGTCAGCAGCGCCCCCATGTCGGGGCAGCCCACGCCGCTCAGGGCTCCGTGGGCGAAACCGGTGAAGAACGAGTTGGTGCGCTCGTAGGGCGTCGACCACCAGCGGGCGTCCTTGTCGTAACGGTTCGCCTCGGAGCCCATGACGTTGAACGGCACGACGGCCATCATGCCGTGCGGCACGACGGCGCCCGGGTTGCACGTCCCGAAATTCGTCGTCCCGATGAAGGGGTCGACCCACTCGGCGGGCTCCTGCGCAAGGCTGCGGTTCCCCAGCGTCGCCAGCACAAACGCAAAGAGCCAAAGCATCCTTCTCATAGATTACAGAATCGAATATTTCTTAGTGAATTCGATGATTTCGGGAATGTAGCCGAAGGCCACGCCCGTTACGGTGTCGGCACAGCCGTAGTAGACGGCCAAGCGGCCCGTCGCAGGGTCGTGGAGCGTCGCGCAGGGGAATGTTACGTTCGGCACGTCGCCCATGCACTCGTAAGGCGTGGCGGGCGCGAGCAGATAGGGCCCCGTGCGGGCCAACACACGCCAAGGCTCGTCGAGGTCGAGCAGCGCCGCACCGAAGGCATAGTTGAAGCCGTTGCAGGTCTGGTGCACGCCGTGATAGATCAACAGCCACCCCTCGGAAGTTTCGATGGGGACGGGGCCGGCCCCCACCTTCGTGCACTGCCAAGCGGAGACCTTGAATTCGGCGGGCTTCATCACCAACCGATGGCGGCCCCAGAACACCAAGTCGGGCGATTCGGAGTAGTAGATGTCGCCGAACGGCGTGTGCCCCTTGTCGCTCGGACGCGAGAGCATGGCGTAGCTGCCTTTGATCTTGCGCGGAAAGAGGACGCCGTTGCGGTTGCACGGCAGGGTGATGTTCTCCATCTGGTGGAAGGTCTCGAAATCCTCCGTCCACGCGAGGCCGATCGTCGGGTCGTCGTGGTAGCCGTTGCACCACGTAACGTAGTAGCGGTCGCCCAACTTCGCCACGCGCGGGTCGTAGCCGTAGTCCCATTTCGCAATCTCAGGGTCGGCACCCTCCAACCGGATGTCCCTTTCGTCGATCACCCAATGCAGGCCGTCGACCGAAAATCCTACGTGCAGCCGCATCCGGACGTTGGTGTCGTCGCAGCGGAAGATGCCGGCATAGCGGTATTCGCCCTTGCAGAACGGCACCACCGCCGAATTGAAGATTGAATTGGAGGTCGAAAGCGCATTGCGTTCGATGATCGGATTCGCGCTGTAACGCCACAGCACCTCGTTCGAGCCTGCGGGACGATCCTCCCACGGCATATCGGGCAGATTCGCGCCCGCAATTTTCAGTGTATTCATATTCGTTTAGTTTGTCGTCATAGGTAAAGAGAACCGGTTTGATAACCACAAAAGCCGGAACGGCAGCAGGCCCATTGCAAGATACAAACTCTTTCAATAGGAACAATGAATTACTCCACAATTATCTCATCGGTGAAAATCCATCCGCCCGGATGTCCGTTGTGAAAGGCCTTCAGCCGAATATAACGTCCTTGGGCTTCTCCTGTCCAACCGAACATCCGGAAACAGTTCTTTCTGAAATCGAACGGCACGTCGTTCTCGACCGTCGCAAGCGTCGTATACAGCTTATTATCGTTCGAAACAGCAATTTCAACCGCCCGAGGCATCCAAATATCCGCATAGAACCCCTGCATAAAGTCGGCGGCAATCCGTTTCACCGAGCAGCACGCCCCCAAATCGACGATAAGATCGATGTCTGTATCGAGCCAGCCTTGCCAGCGGCCGTCGCCGTAATTCCAGCCTCCGCGCAACCCGTCGGTCAGCGAGCCGCCGCCTGCAGCCGCGTATTTCGGGCTGTAGGGCGTATGGTAAATAACCGGCTTGCCCGTCGAAAGGCACTGAATCGGTTCGAGCGATTCGGGACGGGGGCCAACGGCATTCTTTTGGTCGAAAGGATGATACCCCCGCTCCTGCATCCACGCCACAGCCTCGAGTACGCGGGCATGAAAATCGTCGTAATCCTTGCGCTCCGGCAAGCTCCATCCCACTTCGGCAATCGCCATCAGGCGCGGCCATGTCATATGCTCGGCATGTTCCTCAGTCGGCACATGCTCGCACCATAAATTACCCTGCACACCAAGGATCATCGGCACGACATCGACGCCGAGCGAATCGGGAGCCGGATCCAAGGAGTAAGCCTTTTCAAGCGAGACGAAAGCCGCTGCAGCCGGCGGTTCACGTGTGGGATCATCTTGGCAATAATCGAGGTAACAATGCGTATTGGGAGTCATCACGGCCTGATGTCCCGCACGGGCGGCCGCAATGCCACCCTCGGAACCCCGCCATGACATCACCGTAGCATCGGGCGCCAATCCGCCTTGCAGAATTTCATCCCAGCCTAACAAACGGCGCCCCTTGCCGTTGAGAAACACCTCAATACGATGCACTAAATAACTCTGTAATCCGTCGACATCTTTCACCGCTTCGCGCTTCATCCGAGCCCGGCAGCGCGCACAGGTCGCCCAGCTCGCCTTGTCCGCTTCATCCCCTCCGATATGGATATATTCCGAAGGAAAGAGTTCAATGACCTCCGAAAGCACATTCTCCAAGAATTCAAAGGTCTCTTCATTGCCGATGCACAAGTCCTTGTTGACATAAGGCTTGCCGCTGCACGCAAGTTGCGGATAGGTTGCCAGCACCTCCTCGCTATGCCCGGGCATCTCGATCTCGGGAATGACGATGATATGCAGGGCGCGAGCATATTCAACCACCTCGCGGATCTCCTCCTGCGTATAATAACCGCCTTCGGCCGCAGGATCCTCCCGATGACAGTAAAGCCGGTCGCCGTAATACCACTCCGTATAGCAGGGATAGGGCCTCCAAGCTGCAAAATCCGTCAACTCGGGATATTTCTTGATCTCGATACGCCAGCCGGCACCGTCGGTCAGATGCCAATGAAACCGGTTGAGTTTGTAGCGGGCCAGCAGGTCGAGCTGCCGTTTGACAAACTCCTTATCGCGGAAATGACGCGATACGTCGAGCATGAAGCCCCGGTAAGCGAAACGCGGAGCATCTTCGATCGTAACGGCGGGGATGCGCGGCCCCGCATGCTCCGCCAGCTGCGCCAGCGACTGCAAGCCGTAAAACAAACCGGCTGCATCTGAAGCCGTAATCGTAATGCTGTCGCGCACGACATCGAGCCGATAGCTTTCAGGAGCGCCTTTATCCGCAATCCTCAGCCGCAAGAACGGAATATCGTCTTCGGCGGCTTCGACAAAAGGAACGGGAAAAAACCGGTCTGCAGCCGAACGCTCCATCCACGCTGCAAGATCGGTTTTTTCCTGCCCATCGAGATTCGTAACATAGGTCAGCATCCGAGGCATCCGGAAGGTCCCTTCACCCCAATTCACATGCTGCGGAGCGGGAATGATTCCCGTGGAAATGGGCTCCGACGGCCGGTTGCATGCTGCGGCAAACAACACTGCGGCAAGAAAAAGAGATCGTAATTTCATCATTCATTACTTTTTATTAAGAAGCGGACGGCTTGCAGGCCGTCCGCTTCGATATATGGCACATAGCACTGCATTTTTTCGTTCAAGAAGGTCTGCTGCTCAAAATAGGGATTCGAAAAACAGGACCCTTCCGAAAAAATGTATGTCGTTTACCAATTCGTGTTGACAAAGCTCGGATTTCGTCCCTCTCCGTAGGCATCGTATCCGTGGCCCGTCTGATCGACGATCCGATTGTAGAAGGTGCGATTGAGGATCATGTCCCTGCGAGGCTCGCTAAGCAGTTCGCATTCGTTCATCTTCCAATAGGCCAGCAAGCCGGGAGACTGAGGATCGACCACCACCAAATCCTTGATGTTGGCGATTTCATTCGACGAGAGAGCCCGCGACCAGACACGCGCCTCGGCCAGATAACCGTTCAGCGGACGGTTGCCGTTATAAACCGAAGCCGCTCCCAAAGCGAAGCCGATTCCCGTACTGCCCAATTTGTGATACCCGGCAAGGTTGACGGTCTCGCCCTTGTGCGTCTGTTCGGCAACGAGCTTGCCGTCGATATAAACACGCAAGGCAGAGCGCGACCACACGGCAGCTACGTGATACCACGTGTTCGGAGAGCACGGTGAGTTGATCGCTGCCGGCTGATAATCGGCTTTGCAGACTTGAAGCACGTCATAGCCGATCTTCACGTCGCCGAAACGCATACAAACTTCGCCCTCGAAACCCATGATCGACGAAATGAAGGGTTCGCTCTTCGTGAACCCGTTGACCATAACACGGCATTCGAGCGTTACCTCCTGCATTGCTTCGAGATTCAACTCCTCGAACGAAGGTTTCTCGGGGAAGGTCGGGACAAAGTTCTTGTTTCCGCTTCCGATATAAACCGCCTTGCTCCTGACCGGTGCCCGGAATACGAGAAAGAGTTTGCTCGACGCTTCGAGAATCGGTATGCCATTGTCCGCAGAAGCGATCTTGACGGGCAGACAATAGAATGTTCCCGGTTGCAACTCCTCGGTTACGACAACTTCGACGCTTTCCGAAACGTTTTTTCCGGCAGCGATCACCACCTCTTTCTTCGCGAACGTAAAGTTCTCGAGCACAGCGGCCGTCCGGCCATATCGCTTATTGTAATCATCGACCAATTCGGGACAAGCCTCGAACGACACATGCGTATCACGGTCGACGATCTGTGCCGCAGAGACCGTAAATTCAGCCGCTTCTCCGGCTTCGGAGATCGTAATGGTTTTCACCTCCTGCCACTGTGCCTCCGTGATATAAATCGACGGGATGTACTCGGCGGCTTCCTGGCACCCTACAAAAGCGGCGGCACCGACGGCACAAGCAATTAAATATCTCAAGTTCATAGTTTTTCGTATTTAAGAGTTAATTCATAGAAGCAATGGCGTTGAATTCATTGCACCCTGCATACCCACCGGTTGAACTCTCTGCGTCGCAACGATAGGTCATTCTGACGAAACGGCAGGATACAGGCCTGATAAATTTCACATACTGCCAATCATCACCGCTCAAAGCCAGCGAGACGAAATCCCCGCCTGATTGCGAAACCCATCGCGAGCCGTCTTCGCTCGTCTCTACATCATAGAGCCGCAGCGCCTTATAATAGGAGCCCAGACCATAGATGGGACGGATGCGGAAACCTGCAAGATTGTGGACACTTACCATGTCGACAGTAGCCGTTACGGAACCAGTCCAAATATACCAACCCATTTGAGTCGACCCTGTTATACCGTCGAACATTTCCGAAGCGACAAGCCCTTGTGCTCCGGGAGCTTCATACGTCCATCCGGTCATATCCGAAATCACCGTACCGGGAACCCGCGTGGCATTATCCTCGATATTCACTGTCTTCTTCTTAAATACCAAGTATTTAACAAGGGTCGCACCTCCGGCGGTATTGAAATCCGCATTCCCGCCGAGCTCGACTTTCAGGGCGACCATCGATCCCTCCGCCGTCAGTCGGTTATAATCCGCGGCCTTAATGACAACGGGGACGGTCGTCAGCGTGTTTTTCGGAAGCGACAACGCACTGGGAAGCACTACATCACTTGCAGCCATCGGGGTGTATTGCGTACCGTGCTGTTCGTTGTAACGCTCCACCAAGGCACGATCGGCTACTACGGTGAACTTGCTATCGGCAGGAACCATGACGGAGGCCTGCAACTGCAGCGTATAGCCTTTCTCCTCGATGACCGAACCGTTTTCTCCTTCCGTCACGGTAATTTCAGTTACCTGCTCCATTCCGGGAATCGACAGCGTAGAAACCTGCGGCTTCGCTTTCACTTTAAGGTAGCAAACCTCTTTATTGGTATTGGCCGAATAATCGGGATGCTTCGAGAAATCGACACGCACCGGAATCAGATACTCCTTGTCACCCAACGCCGCCATATCCGTAATGCTGATTTCAACCGAAGTTTCCGAATCCTGTTTCCCGGCCACGAAATGAAGCGGCCCCGAGAAAGTGATCAGCGAGGGATTCAACGTATTGTACTCCGTATAATAATAATCGTTATAAGAAGCCACCAGCGTGTTGTCCACCATCAGCGGAATCGATACATCCGCTGCCGGTATGCCGGTCAACGATCCCGACACGGTGAGCTGGAGCCCTTCGCTCAAGCCCGAAGGGAAGATCGGAATCTCGAAGTTGTATTCGCCCGCTTCGTTGAGCGTAAGCAGATTTTTCGAATAGTCTCCATGCGGTGCGGGATTTGCATACTGGATCGCCTGACGCATAAATTTATAAGGCATGTCGGCGTGACCATACTCGTACTCCATGTGATAAGCGCCGAAACCGCACGATGTGCCATTCACCGAAAAATCGGCCATACCCAGCAGCGACATCATCTTTTCACCGGACAAGGTCGTATGAAGCATTCCGCCGTTTTTCCACATGGACTCGAAATTCTCGGTAAAAATGAGCTGATCGGCTCTCCAACCCTTCCGTTCTGCATTTGCCGTACGGCTGGTCAGCGAGGAGTAGCCTATGGTCGCATGCGTGCATCCATAAGCCTGCGAAACGCCATAATCGCAAAGTTCCGCAATACCCATATCGAGCGCATCGATGTTGCCGTCGATCAGGAACAAACGCCCCGTCCCCGATTTGGGGCCGATATACTGGCTCAACTCTTCGCAGAACTTCTTGAACTTCCCGGGCGTGGTATTCAGCGGTCCCAAGTGGTCGCCGGCCGTCTCGAAGTCGATATCGATACCGTCGTATTGATACTTGTTGATCGAATCCCTGCCCCATGCCTTGGCATAGGCCACAAGAGACTCATCGGTGATCTGACCGTCGACCTTGAACTCTGCGGGAACATCTTTTGCCGAGATACAGAAGACAACCTTCGTTCCCAATACCTGCTGCACGAAAGCCTTGTCTGCGATCTGCTCCGGGCTCAGACTGTGCCACTGGCTCCACATGGAGATAATATCCATCGAGTCGGGTGCACTGCGCAAGCGGGTCTGCTCGGAAGCACCGATCGCCGTCCAAGACCCAAACCAGCCGAAAGCAAGTTTGTGATCCGTCTTCTTGTAAGCCCGCAAACGGGCGTAATAGGCATCATCACGCACGATGGGCGACAACAATTCAGCATGTTGAATTTGAACCGGCTCGGGAGTAGTCTGCTTCTCACAAGCGAAGAACGCAATTCCACAAACGAGCGACAACAGAATTTGTTTTATACTCTTTTTCATAATGAAATTCATTTAGGATTTCTATTCGACTTTTATCGGGCATCCCACCAAAGCCGGGTACCACCACTGTCAGGCCCTCCCAACAAGCGCGTTGCAGCATTCACCGCTCCGGCGTTGTTCGCGTACTCGGTCTTGGGGAAAATCACCCGCCGAATCTGTACGTTTTTGTTGATCGTCGGATCGTTGCTGCTCTCGTGGATCGGGAAAAGTTTCGGGAAACCCGTGCGACGGAACTCGGCCCAAGCCTCCATTCCATTGGGGTAGAGGGCGATCCACTTTTGCGTAATGATTCGCTCCAACTCGTTCCCGTCTTCGGCCCACTTCACAGAAATTCTTCCCAATGCACTCTTCGAATACTTGGTCGGATTTTCCGACACATCCACAAACCGGGTAGGAGTTCTCGTTGACTGCGCATACTCGGCGGCATCGGATGCGGACAATCCGTATTCGAGGAACGACAGACGGATGCCCTCTTCATAATCGGCCTGGGCCCCGCTCTTGTCGTTTTTCAGCAGCTTGAATTCCGCTTTCAGGAAAGCGACCTCCGAAGCGAGCAGCCAACGCATCGGCGTCTCACCGAAGATGTTCGGAGCGGACATCTTGGTATAAAATTTCTGTTCGGTCGATCCCAAACCGTTCACCACGCCATGGAAACCTCCTCCGGCGATGGTCGCAGGTTGGAACATCTTCTCGCGGCGCGGATCTTCATACCCATTCAGATACGAATCCATCGAAGCGCCCATGCGGGCATCGTTGTAGGAGCCCCAGATCATCTCCAACGGATTGACGACCGTAATCTGGCGATACGACTGCAACAAGGCATTCCCATCGGTCGAGGTGATGACCCCGCCGTCGATGGCCTCCTGCGCATATCGAAGGGCCAGCTCCGGCTCGACATAGCGGATACGCATGGCTAAACGCAGTTTGAGCGAACGGGCAAATTTCAGCCACTTGGCAAAATCGCCTCCATAAACGGCGTCGACCTTCACCAACGCTTTGCTGTCGGGCGTTGTGGCAAGAAACTCTTCCAGAATGGAAATCGAATTGTCGAGCGTCTGGAAAAAATGGTCGTAAAGTACATCTTGCGCATCATAAGGCGAGCGCGCCTCCCCGAAATGCAGCACCGGCAGAGGCCCATACATATCGCTGGCCCGGTGAAGGGTTACGACTTTCAGAATATCTCCGACCGCCATCACCTCTGCGGCAACCAATCCCTGATCGTAGGCCGCTTTGAGCTGAAGCCATGCAGGCATCACCTGCGTAAATGCAATCGAAAAAACAGTGCTGCGCCAATTATTCGTCAGATTATACACGAGCGGATTGATGCCGCCGTCCCAATGATTGGCACAAGCCATGTAACCGGCAAAATGGTCGGCCAACAGGTTCCAGCCTGTCTGATAATTATTGACAGGGACCGTCGTCTCACCCGTTGTGGGATACATTGCATCCAGCTGCATGGAGGTGATCAATGTAGTCGGGTCGATTTGCTGTGCGGAATTCGGGTCGGTATTGAAATACTCGAAATCGCTCGTGCAAGACACGATGGTCAACAGCGAAGCGGTAACGAAAGCCAAACCGATTTTGGTTCTATAAAAAGTGTTTTTCATGATGATTCGATCGTTTTAGAATTGAAGTCTCACGCTGAAACCGATTGTACGGACACTCGGCTGCATGAAAAAGTCGATTCCTTGATAATACGTACTTGTCGAAGCTGTCTGCTCGGGATCGAACGGAGCTTTGTTATAAAGCATCCAAAGGTTGCGGCCCACAAGCGACACCGTGGCCTGCATCTTGTTGCAGAACCATTTCGAAGGCAGGTCATAACCCAACGAAAGTTCCCGCAGACGCACGTTGTCCATATCGTAGACATAGCGGGCCAGCATGCCCATGCCATCGCCCGTATTATTAAAGAACTCCTGAGCGCCTGAACCGGGAAGCACCTGATGCTCCGAAAGCTGAATGCCGTTTTCGCGGGCATCGACCGAAGCCTGCGAAACGCCGAAGCGGTCCATCAAGGCTTGCGTTACCGACACACCGCGGCCGCCGATGCGCGCATCGAACAATGCACCGAGCGAAATACCTCGCCATGAGAACTGGTTATTCCATCCCAAACGGGCACGGGCATCCGTATTTCCTGCATAAATCCATACATTGGGATCGGTCGTTACCGTGCTCGAGTTCGGATCGACATAGATATTGCCCTTGTCATCGGTTTTAAGGCCTGTTACATAGAAATCTCCGATCGAGCCGCCCTTTTTCAGCTTAACGCGATAACCTCCGAAATCCATATTCACCTCCGGAAGATTCACTTCTGCTCCCGTTACGGGATCGATCGTCCCTTCGGGAACCAGCTCGCGAATGGTATTGCGGTTCATCGAAAAAGTGAAACTCGTCGACCACGAAAAATCTTTCCACGTGTTCTTATAGCCGGCAACCGCCTCGATACCCCAGTTATTGACTTTACCGGCATTCAAATAGGCCTGCTTGTAACCGGTCGAGGGCGGGGCGTCATAACGGAACAACTGGTTGTAAGTCGCCGTATTGTAGTAGGTGAAATCAGCCCAGATCTTGTTTTCGAGGAACTTCACATTCATACCGACTTCAAAAGACTTGGTAAGCTCCGGACGCAAATGCGTAGCAGGAGCGATCGTCTCGGTCGTTACGACGCCGCCCTTGATCGAATAATTCCGCCCCGTAATATAACGCTGCGGCGGGTTGCCGACCTCGGCATACGAAGAGCGAATCTTGAGGAACGAAATACCTGCTTTTGAGAGATCTGCCATCGACGAAATCACGGCAGAAAGGCCCACCGAAGGATAAAAGATATTCACTTCATCCGTAAAAGCCAACTGCGAAGCCCATTCGTTGCGAGCCGTAACATCCAGATAGAGCATTCCTTTCCATCCTAATTGCAACGTGGCATAAATGGCCTGATTCTGATCGTGGTAATTATCCTGACCGGGCAGCGTGTTCAGATCGCTCGATACAATGTTGTTGTAGGTGAATTTGTTCGGAAGACCGGCCAAATGACCCTCATAACCGACTAACGAATGTGTGTCGTCCATAAGACTGGCACCCAAGTTAAATTGCAGAGAGAACGCTCTGTCGAAGAAACTCTTGTCGATGGACAAAAGGGCATCGGCATAGAGGTTATTGTGATGCATCGTGTGGTTCAGGTAGTTACCATATTCCGATGCAAAGAGCGTATTCGAAGAGGCATAGATTTTACGCGTATAATTCATCTGCGTGTTGTCCGTACGCACCCGGCCGGAGAGCGTCAGCCAATCGGTAACATTCCATTGGAGCGTGGCATTGAACGAATAACGCTGCATATTATTCTCGAACAGCTCACGATTGGTAACCCAGTAAGGATTTTCCACGCCATTGATGAATTCCAACCCCCAAAATTGTTCGCTGTACCCCAAACCGGCATTGTAACGCTCGTAAAGCTGGTACTTGCGAATATCATCCCCTCGCGGGAACAGATAGACGCCGATCAGCGGGTTGTGGTAGATACCCTGCACCAAGGCATTGCGCGAATACTGCTTCATATAGGTAGCCCCGAAATCGAGCGTCAGTTTTTCAGGCACAAGCACGGCGGAATTACGCAACGAAAAATTATAACGGTTGTAGACATTGTTGGGAATGATGCCCCGCGTATTTACGGCAGCAGCCGAAAAATAGGTCTGATTACGCTCTGTACCTGCGGTGATGCCGATCGAGTTCGTCTCATCGAACCCGGTCTGGAAAAATTCTTTGGGCTCATAACGATTGGAGGAGGTCAGCTTCTCGCCCCAGCTCATGGAAGGTGCGTCTGAACTCGTACCATAGATATTCTGAAATTGCGGCATTACAAAAGGCGACGAGAAGGTCGTATTGTTCGCATAGTTGACACGCACACGCCCTTCTTTTCCCTTTTTCGTAGTGATCAGGATCACGCCGTTGGCTCCCTGAGAACCATAGAGAGCGGCTGCCGTGGCTCCCGTCAGCACCGACATCGACTCGATGTCTTCCGGGTTGAGGTTGGCGATACCTTCGTAATCGCCGCCATCGGGCGTTTCATAAATGCCCTCGGTCTGCTTCGAGCGCAGGCTGGGAAGCGGAATACCGTCAACGACATACAGGGCATTGTTATCCCCATTGATCGACTTCACGCCGCGCATAACCACACGCGCCGAACCTCCGGCTCCCGAAGCACTGGCATTGATCTGCAAGCCTGCGATCTTTCCGGAAAGCGAGTTGATGAAATTGGCATCCTTAACCGCATTGACGACAGAGCCGGAAACCTCCTGAACATTGTACGTCAATGCCTTTTCCTGCTTCTTGATACCGAGTGCCGTTACCACGACCGCATCTACACCCAGCGACTGCTCCTGCAAAACGATATCGATTTGCTCCCGGGCGCCGACCAGCAGTTCGAGCGGCTCACATCCCAGGAAATTAACCATTATCACGGTATTTGCATCGGCGTCGGGAATATGCAGCGTGTAGGTTCCGTCGACATTCGAACTCGTGCCGATGGTCGTTCCTTTGACGGTGATTGCTGCTCCTACTACAACATTGCCTTTATTGTCCGTTACTATTCCCGACAGGACTTTCGGATCATCCGTTTGTTTGCTCTTGGCAGCAAGAATGATATTGGACCCTTGAATTTCATAGCCAACATCTATCTCCTTCACCATCTGATCAAGCGCCTCGGCAAGCGGACGCTCATTAACATGCACATTGACCAAACGGCCCATGTCCATATTTTTGTCATAAATAAACAAGTACTTGGTCTGATTTTCGATTTCGTCCATTACCTGCTCCATCTTAGCCTGTTGCAGATCAATGGTTACGAGCGCTGTCTGTGCTTGAACTGCCGAGGCCGTAAGGCAATAGGACATTACGAACAGCGAGATTATCAGACTTTTTGTTTGTCTGATAGCTTTTTTCTTCATATCTTTGTAAGTTAAAGAGGGATAATGACCCGGAATTATCCGGAGTTAATTCAAAAAACGACGTTACCCTCTTATGCCCGAAACTGTTGCAGCAGGTCGGGCATCTTTTATAAAAGGATAACGCGCAAAATCTGGACGCTGGATTATCTCATAGGCAGGCGGGTTTTAAGGTTCATACAAGGTTAACTAATAAATGGTTATTTCGTTGGTTTCGCAGTTGTACGTGTATTTGAAACTGCAGCTGCGCTGTAAGATGCCGAGCGCATGCTCTATGCCGTCGGAAATGCGAATTTTGCCCATTGCTTCCAAGGTCGGTATCGGAGCGACATCGAGGTTGATACGCACGCCATAGCATTGCTCCATGCGATGTATCACCTCCTTGAAATCAAGCCCGCCGATAGAGATCTGCCCCTTGGTCCACAAATATTCGTTCGGGTCTTCCGCTTTATGGAGGGTCAGTTTTCCATCTTCCAATATGGCTTGTTCATCCGGTTTAAGCACAACCTGCTGCCGGGGGTCTCCCAAGGATGTTACACGAACGCTGCCACGCAGCAAAGTGGTCCGAAAAGAGGCGTGCTGCGCATCGGCATTCACATTGAAGCGCGTTCCGAGCACTTCGACCCTGCACGCAAAAGTTTCTACGACAAAGGGCTTGCCGGTATCGTGGCTGACATCGAAAAAGGCTTCGCCAGTCAGCCGAACCCGGCGGGCATCCCCCGCAAAAAGCGACGGATATTCAAGTTCCGCACCCGAATTGAGCCACACTTCCGTACCATCCTGCAATTTCAGATTGACACGTTGCCCTTCGGGGGCCGAGATGCGAGTCGTAAGCGCCTCCCATGAACGCTCATGATAGGAAATATAACCCCAGCCGATCCCCACTGCCAAAGCAATCATTGCGGCAATTTGAGCTGCATATCTCATGATTCGCCGCAAGCCCGTCGACCGGCGGAAAGCAGCCTGTTGCTGCGGAGCAAACAGCAACAGGGCATTATACATCTGCCGTTCACGATCAAATGTCCGGCGATGCTCATCGTCGGCATCAAGCCAATCCATAAGGCATTGCTGCTCATCAGGAGTCGCCTCTGCTCGAAAAAAACGATATAAAGTTTCTTTTTCCATGTTACAGACCGCCTATTCAGGTACTTTCTAATATAACACTTCAGCGGGAGTGTTTCCCGCGAAAAAAGACAGTTTTTTTGTAAAAACCGAAAAATCAACGAATAAAACGGAAGAGAGCCAAGGATACAAGTGCCGCAGGCAAGTAATCCTTCAATCTTCTACGCAATTTATCCAATGCACGGGCGAGTTCCGTTTCGACTCGTCGTTCAGAAATGGCATACTCGGCAGCAATCTCCCGATAAGACTTGCCCTTGATGCGTTGATCGATAAAAATAAGACGGGTCAATTCCGGCATTTCGTCCAAACTTTGCTGAACGAGTGCCTCGATCTCTCCCGCAAAAAGGTGGACGGGATCGCAAAGCTCCAACGACCGGATATTCTCCTGCACGACACGACTTTGAAATGCCCTGATCTCGTTATGACTTCGCGATCGAACTTGCAACGCACGCAGATGATTGAGACATTTATTTCGAATCGTCGCAAGAATATAGGCCGCAGGGTTTTCGCCATTCGATCTGAGCCGGTCTCTGTGTTCCCACCAATAGACGAATGAATCGGTAACAATATCTTCCGCCACACCGCGATCTTGTGTATAACCTATGGCAAACCTTTCAAAACGAACCTTATAGCAATTATAAAGTCCCTCGAAGGAAATATCCGCTTTTTGCACCATAAGTTATACCCTATTTATCAAATCCACACCTACACTTCATAGGACAAAGATAGCATTTCTATTTTATTATAAAAGAATTCGACCCTAAACTGTGAAAAAACTTATACACTTCGTTTCCTCTGTTGTCCTTCGGAAGTCTGTGTATCGACCGGTATCGTATCTATAATCCTCGTATTTGCCGATAGTTCCGTTGTTCGTGTTTTTGCTCACAAGCTGTGTCGGGGCATGTCCCGATAAGAAAAGCCGACGGATGCGATTCCGCCGGCTTTTGTACATATACCCGTTGCTTGAATTAAAATACCGTCGAGGGTATGCACCTGCGTTGGAACCGAGGAAACGGGCCGGACCGTACCTCGCAAAATACCATATTCACAAAGGACTTGTCAAGGGATTGTTTTTTACTGCTATTAAACAGGTGTTTGGACGCTCGGAGAACCAATAGGGGTACAAAAAGAGGGGAAATGAGACTTGAAACGATGATTTTTGCTTGTCAGTAAGAGATTTTACGAGATTTTAATTACCTTTATATTTGGATTGAGGCAACTCTTTCCAAGACATACGGAATAAAAAACTTATTAGGTCAAATGGTATAGAGGCAGGTATGATTACTGTAGAAAATCTTTCATTCAGTTATACAAAAAGTCCTTTCATCTCAAACATGAGCTTTTCTGTCTCAGAGGGCGAAATCTTTGGCTTTTTGGGGCCGTCGGGAGCCGGTAAAAGCACATTACAAAAAATCTTGATTGGAATGCTGACCGCTTATCAAGGCTCTGCCATGGTAAACGGTGTTGAGTGCAAAGAGCGCACAAAATGTTTTTATGAGGATATAGGAGTGGACTTTGAATTTTCAACCATGTATGAAAAATTGACTGCTAAGGAAAATCTGCAATTTTTCTCATCACTCTATGAAAAAAAGCCGCGTCCGATTGAGGAACTTTTGAAAATGGTGGGATTAGAGCATGACGCGGATAAGCGCGTGTCTGATTATTCAAAAGGAATGAAAGCACGTTTGAATTTTATAAAAGCATTACTGCATGACCCTCTTTTGCTTTGCCTTGATGAACCAACAAGCGGACTTGACCCCACAAACAGCCGTATGATGAAAGAGATGATTTTGGCGGAAAAGGCTAAAGGAAAAACAATTCTGCTGACAACACATAATATGCAGGACGCGACCGAGCTTTGCGACAGAGTGGCGTTTATTGTCAATGGTAAAATATGTGCTCTTGACAGCCCGCATAATCTGATTATGTCAAAAGGTGCCGCAACCGTAACTTATACATGGATTGAAAATGGAGAGCATAGCGCAAACTGCCCGCTTGACTGCTTATCTGACGATGAACGGTTGAAAAGACTGATTGCAGAAAACCGTCTGCAATCCATTCACAGCAGTGAGCCAACTCTAAATGACATTTTTATTGACATTACGGGGAGGACACTATTATGAGATTAGGGAGTCTGCTTTTGTGGGATATGCGATTTCAGAAGAAATATGGTTTTTACTTTCTGTATGCTGTTTTAACGGTGATCTACACTGTTGCTCTATTTGCCGTTCCAGAGAGTTGGAAAGAAAATACCGCAGCTGTTTTGATTTTCTCTGATCCGGCGGCAATGGGCTTGTTCTTCATGGGTGCGATTGTCCTTTTGGAAAAGAGCCAGCACACTCCATGTGCATTTGCTGTTTCTCCTGTTCGTCCAACGGAATATATTATCGCTAAAATCAGTTCATTGTCTGCTATTTCACTTGTTGTCGCTGCCATATTGGCATTAGTTGCAGGTGCGAGTAATTTACATATCGTA
>CAYYUW010000203.1:0-22887 GCA_964474985.1 uncultured Alistipes sp.
CGCGAGGATCACGTCAATTTCGACGTCTGCGCCGACGACCACTGCCAGCGCTATCAGGGTATCAACCGCGCCTCGACCGAGGTGGTGCGCAAGGCTATCGAACAGACGCGCGGCGAGGTCCTCGTCTATGACGGCAAGACTTGCGACGCCCGCTTCTCGAAGTGCTGCGGCGGTGTGGCCGAGCGTTTCGAAAATGTATGGGAGCCGGTGGCACATCCCTATCTTACCAAGGTGTACGACGCTCCCGTGGAGGATGCGTCGTGGGACCTGACACGCGAGGAGGATGCCCGCCGCTGGATATGCTCGTCGCCTGAGGCATTCTGCAATACCACGGACAAGAAGGTGCTTTCCGAGGTGCTTAACTCCTACGATCAGGAGACGCACGACTTCTACCGCTGGACCGAGGAGTTCTCGCAGCAGCAGATTTCGGATTTGATCCGAGAGCGTTTGGGTATCGACTTCGGCACCATTACCGACCTTATCCCCGTTGAGCGCGGCGTTTCGGGCCGCTTGATACGGTTGAAGGTCGTGGGTACCGCACGCACGATGATTATCGGCAAGGAACTCATTATCCGCAAGGCGTTTTCGCATTCGCATCTCTACTCGTCAGCGTTCGTCGTCGACCGCCGCGAGGACGGCGGCTTCATCCTGCGCGGTGCGGGGTGGGGCCACGGCGTGGGCCTTTGCCAGATCGGCGCAGCGGTTATGGGAGCCAAGGGGTACACCTACCGGCAGATTCTGGAGCACTACTTCGTGGGTGCAAAAATCGAGAAAAAGTACTGAAAGACAACTACTAAAACTTGATACATTATGAATAATAGTACTAAATCACCTTGGTTTTGGGTGCCCACGCTCTACTTCGCTCAGGGTATTCCCTACTTCATCGTGAACAACATATCGGTTATGATGTTCACCAAGATGGGCGTGCCCAACGGCGAGATGGCCCTTTTCACCAGCCTGCTGTACCTGCCTTGGTTTTTCAAACCTTTCTGGAGTCCGTTCGTGGACATCATCAAGACCAAGCGCTGGTGGACGATCGGGATGCAGGCGGTTATGGCCGTAGCATTCATTCTGCTGACTCTGACTATCCCTACGCCCAGTCCCGAGATGATCGCGAGCGGTACAACGCCGATCAGTATGTTCACGGTGACGCTACTGCTGTTCGTGATTACGGCCTTCGCATCGGCAACTCATGATATCGCTGCCGACGGCTTCTATATGCTTGCCCTGACGCAGAGCGAGCAGGCCGCTTTCGTCGGCATCCGCAGCACGTTCTATCGTTTGGCATCCATTTTCGGTCAGGGCGTACTCGTGGCGCTGGCCGGTGCCATCGAACTCAAGAACGGCAACATTCCTATGTCGTGGAAGATTACGATGCTGGTTACGGCCGTGATATTCTGCCTCGTAACCCTCTACCACACCTTCATCGTCCCCCGTCCCTCGACCGACGTGTCGTCGCTCGGAGGCGAAAAGGCCAGCGCCAAGGCTATCATCGCCGAGTTCGGCCGTACGTTCAAGACCTACTTTATGAAGTCGGGCGTAGTGCTGGCTATCGTGTTTATGCTGCTGTACCGTCTGCCTGAGGCGTTCCTTATCAAAATGTGTATGCCGTTCCTCGTGGCCGCCAAGGAGGCCGGAGGCTTGGGCCTCTCGACGGCAGAAGTCGGCGTTGCATACGGCACTATCGGCGTGCTGTTCCTCACTATCGGCGGTATTTTGGGCGGACTGTTCGCTTCGAAGCTCGGCCTTAAGAAGTCGATATGGTGGATGGCCGCATGTATGACGCTGCCCTGTCTTACGTTCGTCTATCTGGCTGTGTTCCAGCCCGACAGCCTGCTGGCGGTATCTACTGCAATTGCTATCGAGCAGTTCGGTTACGGCTTCGGCTTCACGGCGTATATGCTCTATATGATGTACTTCTCGGAGGGCGAGTTCAAGACCTCGCACTACGCTATCTGCACGGCCTTTATGGCTCTCAGTATGCTGCTGCCGGGTATGGTGGCCGGATACATTCAGGAGGCTATCGGCTATGTCAATTTCTTCTGGATGGTTATGGTCTGCTGCGTGGCTACGTTGGTTGTGACATTCTATGCCGACCGCAAGATCGATCCCAACTACGGAAAGAAGAACGGCAAGTAGCAGTTTCCGAGTTCATACATTGCCAAAAACGGTCCGGACGATTGTTCGGACCGTTTTTTAGTGTGGCGCAGGAAAATAAACGGCGCGGACGATTCGTTTTGATTTGAGTAAAATTCATATCTTTGCAGAAAAGTTTACGATTATGTCCGGACGATATGGGAAATATGCGGTGGCGGGTATCGGCGTTGTCGCAGTTGCTGTCGTGGTGCTGACCTTCGTGCTCAGACCCGATGCGGCGCGAGAACAGACTGCAGAGGCCGATGAACAGACAGAAAATATAATCTACGGCATCAATGCCGACAATTTGGCCTTCGAGAGCGGCTATGTGGAGATGGGACAGACCATGGGCAAGATACTCAACGGCTACGGCGTCGGTGCGCAGCTTGTCGACAAGCTCGACAACGCTTCGCGTGAGATATTTCCGCTGAACAAGGTGCGCGCCGGAAACAGGTATATGGCGTTTTTCGAGGAGGATTCCTTGGGCGTGAGGATATTGCGCCACTTGGCATACGAACGCAACAATGTGGATTATGTGGTCTTTTCGATCGAGGGCGATTCGGTGTCGGTGATCGAGGGCGCCAAGGAGGTCATGGCCGTGCGTGAGCGCGATACCGTCACCATAACTTCGTCGCTGTGGGGCGCCATTATGAATGCCGGTCTGCCATACGAGCTTGCGGCGCAGATGGAGGAGATATACCAGTGGAGCATCGATTTCTTCGGCATCCAGCGCGGTGACCGCTTCACGGTGATCTTCGACCGTATGATGGTCGATACCGTCGAGGTGGGCATAGGCCGTGTGTGGGGCGCGCAGTTCGATCATGGCGGCAAATCGTATTATGCCATACCATTCAAGCAGGGCGACAAGGTCGCCTACTGGGACGAGCAGGGCAACAGTCTGCGCAAAGCGCTGCTTAAGGCTCCGCTGAAATATTCGCGCATATCGTCGCGGTTCTCCCATTCGCGTTTCCACCCTGTACACAAGGTTTACCGGCCGCATCATGGTGTCGACTACGCTGCGCCGTCCGGTACGCCTGTACGTGCCGTGGCTGACGGCGTGGTGGTATTCAAAGGCTGGGGTGGCGGTGGCGGCAACACGCTTAAGATCAAACACGCCGGTAATTTGCAGTCGGGCTACCTGCATCTGCGCGGCTATGCCAGCGGCATACGTCAGGGCAGCCGCGTGCAGCAGGGCGACATAATCGGATATGTCGGCTCGACGGGGACGTCGACAGGCCCGCACCTCGATTTCCGTCTCTGGAAAAACGGCACCCCTATCGATCCGCTGAAGGTGCCCTCGGAGCCTGCCGAACCGATCGGCAGGGAGTATGCCGAGCCTTTCGCATACGTCCGCGACTGCATTATGGCCGAACTGCGCGGCGACTCGATACCCGAAGATATGGTTATCGTACAATTGGATTCGCTGCCGGTGACACCGTCGGTAACCGCGGCGGATTCGCTAACAGTTAAAAACTCGTAGAGATATGCGTACCGGAGCAGTCATAGTAGCAGGTGGCAGCGGCAGCCGTATGGGGGCTTCGATGCCTAAGCAGTTTCTGCCGATAGCGGGACGTCCGATACTCGTCCGTACGCTCGAACGCATTGCTGAGGCGCTCGAGGATGCCCCGATCGTTGTCGTTCTGCCCGAGGCGCATATCGGACTGTGGAAGGAGATATGCTGCAGAAGCGGGTGCACAGTCGAGCATACGACTGTTGCCGGAGGTGCGACACGGTTCGATTCGGTCGCGGCCGGCATCGCTGCGCTGCCCGACGGGTGCGATTTGATAGCCGTCCACGACGGCGTGCGGCCGCTGCTGTCGGCGGAGATGATCCGCCGCGGCGTAGAGTGCGCTGCGGACTCGGGGGCTGCCGTGCCTGTTGTGCCGATGATCGATTCGATACGCGAGACGGGCGCCGAGGGAACCTCGCGCGCCGTGGACCGCAGCCGGCTGCGCGCAGTGCAGACGCCGCAGATATTCGATGCCCGTTTGCTGCGTGAGTCCTACGCCGCCGTAGCTGCGAGACTCGCCGACCGAGCTGCGGCGACCGATGACGCCTCGGTGGTCGAGATGTGCGGGCACACCGTGGCGCTGTACGACGGTGAGCGCCGCAATATAAAGATAACCACGCCGATCGATATGGCGCTGGCCGAAGCATTGACGCATGGAGAGTAGAGAGTTCGCATATACGTTCGGACGCAAAATCCGATGGATCTCGGCCGCGGTGCTGACGTTGATAGCCGTCGCCGTCGCTGTGCTCTATTTCCTTTACGACGGGGGCTACATTTCGGCGTGGTTCCTGTCGCTGGCCGTGGCTGTGGTGGCGCTTTACGTCCTTTCTATTCCGCGCTATATACGTGTGGGCGAGCGTACTGTTGAGATTCACTGCATACTCGAGATGACCGAAATCGAACTCGCGGACATAGCACGTGTCGAGCGGCGCGAACGGTCCGAGGTCAAGTGGTGCATACCCGTGCTCGGCAGTTACGGCTTCTTCGGCTACTTCGGTGTCTACCTCGATCTGCGTTCGCTCGACGTGGTGCACGTCTACGCCTCGCAGTGGAACGGGTTAGTCGAAATAACGGATATTTACGAGGATCGCTATTTGGTTTCGTGCGACGATCCGGATGCGTTGATACAGGCAGTGAGTGAGGCGCGCGAGGCGTGCGCCTCAGATGCGGAGCAGGAGGCATAACGGGAGCGAGCTGATGCTGCATTCACCGGAATGTTGCTGCTGCAGATGCTCCGGCGAATCGATTTATTTGCGAATATCGGCGCATTTTTTTTGTAGATATAGTTTTTCTTGTTATCTTTGAGCAATTTGTAGGATTATGGTCGACTCGAAAGTTCTGCTGGCACCGCTCTCGCTTTTCTATAAGGCGGCGATCGTTTTGCGTCATCGCCTCTTCGACTGGGGTGTGCTCCGCAGCGAACGATTCGACATTCCGGTTATATGTATCGGTAACATTACCGTCGGCGGTACCGGCAAAACTCCTATGGCCGAGATGATTATCGACAACCTGAGCCGCTCGCGCCACGTGGCTCTGCTTTCGCGCGGCTATGGCCGCCGCACCAAGGGATATGTCGAGGTGATGCCGGACAGACACTATCTCGAAGTGGGCGACGAACCCAAAATGCTCAAGATGAAATATCCGCAGGTGACTGTGGTGGTGTGCGAGGATCGTGTCGAGGGCATCCGGCGGCTGTGCAGCGAGCATCCCGAAACGGAGGTTATAGTTTTGGACGACGGTTTTCAGCACCGCTATGTCGAACCCAAGGTCAACGTGGTGATGATCGACAGCACGCGGCCGGTGTTCGAGGATCATCTGCTGCCGTGGGGATCGCTGCGCGATCTGCCTTCGCAGCTTTACCGTGCCAACTATTTCGTCGTCACCAAGTGCAGCGACGAGATGACCCCGATCGAGAAGAGTCTGCTCAAGAAGGACCTTGTGAGGTATCCATATCAAAGCCTGTATCTGACCGGCATCGAGAGCGGTGCGCCGCGGCCGATATTCCCCGACGAGGCTCCCGAGCGTATCGGGCACGGCAGCCAAGTGGTGGCTATGGCCGGCATAGGCAATCCGGCTCCTTTCGTCGCCGAACTCGAGCGTCATTACGATGTTGTCGGGCGTCTGATATATAACGATCACCACGTCTATCGCCTCTCCGACCTCGAAATGATGAGCGAGGCTGCCGGTGAGCAGGCAGCTATCGTCACCACGGAGAAGGATGCCGTGAAGCTGCTCAATCGCGACAAGATCCCGCCGCAACTGCGGTCGCGGCTATATTATGTGCCTATAAGTATTTCATTCATAGGAAGCTCCTCAGCGGACTTCCTCCAAAAACTCGAAAAAGATGTTGGAACAGATTAAAGCTACAGCCGAATTCATCCGTTCGCAGATAGATGGATTCGTTCCAGAAGTGGGTATTATTCTCGGCACCGGTCTGGGCGGACTGGCCGAAGGCATAGAGGTACACCGCTCGATCGACTATGCGTCGATTCCGGGCTTTCCCGTATCTACGGTCGAAGGTCATAAGGGCCGTTTGATTTTCGGTATGCTGGGCGGCAAGAGGGTAGTGGCGATGCAGGGCCGTTTCCACTATTACGAGGGCTATACGATGCAGCAGGTGACCTATCCCGTGCGTGTTATGAAGCTGCTCGGCATTGCGACGCTGTTCGTGTCGAACGCTAGCGGCGGCGTGAACACCTCGTTCCGGACGGGCGACCTGATGGTCATCACCGATCATATCAACCTGCTGCCCAATCCGTTGATCGGCAAGAATATGGCTGAACTCGGACCCCGATTCCCCGATATGCACAACTGCTACGACAAGGACCTTATTGCCCGTGCCACGGCTATCGCCGAGGCTGAGAACATCAAGCTCCAGTACGGCGTGTATGTGGGCGGTACGGGTCCCACGTTCGAAACTCAGGCCGAATACCGATTCTACAAGGCTATCGGCGGCGATGCGGCCGGTATGTCCACCGTTCCCGAGGTGATCGTGGCGCGCCATATGTCGATACCGGTGTTCGGTATGTCGGTAATTACCAACTGCGGCCTGTCGGATGAGCTTGGCGACCACGAGGACGTGCAGCGTCAGGGCGCCCGTGCAGCGGAGAAGATGACCCGCCTGTTCACCGAAATGATTCGTCAACTGTAAAAATATCAATGCAATGATAAACAAAGTCATACTGGTCGGTAATGTAGGTATCGACCCCGAAATAAGAACATTGGAAAGCGGCGTGAAGACTGCCCGCATCCGTCTTGCTACGACGGAGCGCATATATAACCGTCAGACACAGGAGACCACCGAGCATACCGAGTGGCATAGCGTCACGTTGTGGCGCGGACTGGCCGATGTGGTGGACCGCTATGTCCGCAAAGGCTCGCAGCTCTATATCGAAGGCTCGCTCCGCACCCGCGAATGGCAGGACCAGAGCGGCAACAAACGCTACTCCACCGAGATTCAGGCCAACGAAATGAAGATCCTCGGCCGCCGCAGCGAGCAGCAGGGCGGAGGCTACCAGCAGCAGGGCGGGTATCAGGCTTCGGCGTACGCTGCAAATGACCAGCAGCCGGCGCAGCCGCACCCCGCACCCGCGATGCCCGAGGACAGTGCCGACGATCTGCCATTTTAATGCTGTGAAACGTGCCGTCCTGTTTTCGCAGATGCAGGCGGGGCGGCAGTGACCGTTGAAAATACAAAAACGCAGGCCGATGAGGTCTGCGTTTTTGTATTGAGATGATCTCAATTACAATGTTTCGGTCACGAGATTATTTCTTCTCGAAGAAATCCTTTACCTGCTCGTTGGCGATAATGCCCTCTTTGAACATATAAGCGCCGGTTTTGTCGGATTTGACCATTTTGATACATTTGGTAAAATTCTTACCAGTACCGGTTTTCAGGGTTGCGACTACTTTCTTTGCCATAATGCTTACTATTTAATTTCGCGGTGAACGGTTACCTTTTTCAGGAACGGGTTGTACTTTTTACGCTCCAGACGGTCGGGCGTGTTCTTCTTGTTCTTAGTGGTGATGTAGCGGGACATTCCCGGGACGCCACTGGCTTTCTGTTCGGTGCATTCGAGAATTACCTGAACTCTGTTACCTTTTTTTGCCATTTGTTACCTCAGTGTTAAATTAGTAAACCTTTTGGGCGGCCGCAGCTTCTTTCAGAGCGGTAGCAAGACCCTTCTTGTTAATTGTTTTCATGCCGGCTGCCGATACGCGCAGGGTGATCCAGCGGCCCTCTTCTTCAGACCAGAAACGCTTGGTTTTCAGATTGGGACTGAACTTGCGTTTGGTCTTGCGGTTGGAGTGGGATACGTTGTTGCCCACCATCGCAACCTTACCAGTGATTTCGCAGACTTTCATCTTTTAAGTGTTTATTGTTTTCAACTCGTCTATTCTACGAGCGTGCAAATATACGTACTTTTTCCGACTATACAAACTTTTACCGCCCGCTTTTTATTGCGTGCGGAGCCGGATGCAGCGATTATTTGCCCGTTTGTTCGATTATCGCATCGCGGAGCATGCAGGCAGCCGTTGCCGCGGCACGCTCTATGACCTGACGGCGCACCGTCCCGAGAACCTTGACCTGCGAACGAACTCCCTGCGGTGTGGCTACGGCGAACCATACGGTGCCGACCGGTTTTTCGGCCGTTCCTCCCGTCGGGCCTGCTATGCCGGTGGTTGCCACTGCATAGTCGGCGCCGCTTATCCTCCGTGCACCCTCGGCCATTTGCTCGGCCACGGTCTGACTTACCGCGCCGTAACGCTCTATGTCGGCCGGGTCGACACCCAATACCGCGGCCTTGGCCTCGTTGCTGTACGACACCACGCCGCAGCGGAAATATGCCGATGCTCCGGCCTGTGCCGTGAAGGCTGCAGCTATGCTGCCTCCGGTGCAGCTTTCGGCTGCGGCGATGGTCAGACCCTTGCGCAGCAGCAGATTGTGTACGAAGGTGAAGATCGATTCGTCCTGATAGCCGACGACATATTGGGGTATGATCCGCTCGAGCTGTGCGAAAAGCCGGTCGATCTGCTCGCCGACCTTGGCGCCGTTGACCTCGTATGCCGACAGACGCAGACGCACCTGCGAGGGCGAGGGCAGATATGCGAGCTTGATATATGGCGGCAGAGCGTTTTCCCACTGCTCGATACGCTCGGCGAGCATCGATTCGGCCAAGCCCGAGGTTATCATCGTGCGGTGTACGATCTGCTGGAGCTTGAAGTGCGCCTGCAGTCGCGGCAGCACCTCCTCGGTCATTAGCGCCTCCATCTCGAAAGGCACCCCCGGAAGCGATACGACCACCTTGCCTTCGCTCTCGAACCACATACCGGGTGCCGTGCCGTTGAGGTTGGGCAGCACCGTGCAGCACTCGGGAACCATTGCCTGACTGCGGTTCAGCTCGTTGAACTCGATGCCGCGCGCAGTGAGTATGCGGCGGACGTGCTCGTACACTTCCTCGTCGCGAACGAGCTGCGAGCGGAAATATTCGGCGAGAGTCTTTTTGGTTATGTCGTCCTTGGTAGGTCCGAGACCGCCGGTTATGACGACCAAGTCGCTTTGTGCGAGCGAGGTGTCCAACGCCTCGACGATGCGGTCGCGGTCGTCGCCTATCGACAGACGCTCGGTGACGGCTATGCCCACCGAATTCAGGGCACGCGAGATGTAGGCGGCGTTGGTATCCACAATCTGCCCGATGAGGATCTCGTCGCCGATAGTAATGATTTGAGATTTCATTGATTATTCTGTTTTTTTAGCGCCTTGTCCCTGCTGCGCCTGCCAGTCGGCTATAAGCGAGCGGCATATCCGGCGTACGAAAGCGGGACCGTTGTAGATCATTCCCGTATAGACTTCGATCAGACTTGCTCCGGCGTCGAGCATCGCCTTGGCATCCTCGACGCTCATAATGCCGCCCACGCCGATGATCGGGTAGCGGCCTTGACAGCGATCGTGTATACGCCGGACGATCTCTATCGAGCGGGCGGTCAGCGGGGCGCCGCTCAGACCGCCGTTGCCGATAGCCTTGACGGTTGCGGCATCGGTTTGAAGCCCTTCGCGCGAGGTGGTGGTATTGGTGGCCACGATGCCGTCGAGCTGCGTTTCGATCATGACGTCGGTCATATCGTCTACCGTGGCGTCGTCCAAATCGGGCGATATCTTCAACAGTATGGGGCGGTACTGGCTCTGTCCGCGGCGAAATTCGAACAGCGGTTCGAGGATTTCGGTCACGCTGCGCTTGTTCTGCAGCGAGGTGACGTTGGCCACATTGGGGCAGCTGACATTCACCACGAAATAATCCACGTACTGGTACAGGTTGCGGAACAGCTTGAGGTAGTCGCCGGCGGCATCCTCGATCGGGGTCAGGGTGTTCTTGCCGATATTGGCGCCCACGATCGAGCCGCGGCGTCTGTGTCGCAGGTTTGATATGGCGTTGTACATACCCTGATTGTTGAAACCCATGCGGTTGATTATGGCGCGGTCGTCTTTCAGACGGAACAGCCGCGGCCGCGGATTGCCGGGTTGCGGCTTGGGGGTTACGGTACCCACTTCGACGAAGCCGTAGCCGAGGGCCGAAAGTTCGTTGAAAATTTCAGCATTCTTGTCGAAACCGGCCGCGATGCCTATGGGGTTGGGAAACCGGACGCCGAATACCTCGCGTTCGAGCGACGGGTGCCGGACGGCGTACAACTTGTTCATAATCCACTTGCTGCCCGGGATGAAACCGGCGATGCGCAGAGCGGCGACGGTAATCCGGTGGGCCTGTTCGGCCGAGAGCTGGAACAAAAGTGGACGTACGATATTGCGATACATGGCGCGCGTTTAACTCATTAATTGACCGCAAAGGTATGAAAATAAAACGAGATATGTCCCGCTGCCGTCGAAAATACTTGCGCTGACGGCGGCGGGACATATTCCTGCCGATCATCTCAATCGAGCCACTCGGCGAACGTCTCGAAGAAGCCCTCGTTGGGATATACTCTCTTGAGTGTGTATTTGACGTATGAGCAGGCTACTCCCTCAGTAGGGTCAACCCATCTGGGTTCTTAGACATAAATCACTATGCGGCCCTTGTTCATAAGGGTGATCCGTCCGGAATTGGGCACGTATGACGCAGGGTCTATTACTGCCGGGCAGTAACTCAGCACACCGTCGGCGTCGTAATCTTCTGTCGTTATTGTGCGATACCAATATGTGTCGGTCAAGTCTGCACGAGTGATCTCTATCTCGCCGCGCTCCAGTTTAGGCTCGAAACTTTGCTTCTCGCAGGCCACTGCCGTTATCGCTATTGCGGCAATTATCGAAATAAAAACTGACTTTTTCATAATTATTGGGGCCTAATGTTTGTACCCATTTTTGTAGGGCCTGACCGGAATAGCGATCAAATCATACAAGAGTATGATATACAATCGGGAAAAACAAATTTTCGGGGAGAAAAATGCTGCTAAAAATACTCTTCGCGGAAGCGGTATTCGTTGCGCAGCGACTCGAACCGCTCGGGAGCTTCGCGCAGCGTGCGGCTTTCCGCCTCGAGATCGCACCGCAGGTCGATCGTCGAAAGCAGTTCGGACCACTCTATAGCCCGCGGAACTGTGCGCCGGACCTGCTCGGGGTAGTACTCCCCGAGGGGCAGCGAGAAGTGCCGCGCCAAGGCGGCTGCGGACATTGCGGCGGCATTGGCCTTGCCCTGCAGGGAGTAGCCTGCTATGTGGGGCGTGGCCACGACGGCCGACCGGAGCAGATCGCGGTCTATGTCCGGCTCGTTCTCCCATACGTCCAAACAGCAGGAACAGCGCCCCTCGGCGACGGCTTCGCGCAGCAGCGCATTGTCGACCACTTCGCCGCGCGAGGCATTTATAACGGCGGCTCCGCGCTTCAGCTCGGAGAAGAACCTTTCGCCGGCCAGATGCCACGTGGCATCCTCGCCCGTATGCTGCAGCGGCACGTGGAATGTGATTATGTCGCACTGTCGGGCCAGCTGGCCGATCGTGTACCAGTCGCCGTTTTCGATGCGCTGGCGCGGCGGATCGCAGCACAGCACCCTGAATCCCCAGCGGCTGGCGTAGTCGGCCACAAGCGAGCCTATGTGTCCCACGCCTGCGATGCCGAGCGTGCGCTGCTCGGGCTGCCACCCTTCGCGCCGCGAGAGTGCAGCCAGCGCCGCCGCGACCCATTGCAGCACGCCGCGCGAGTTGCATCCCGCAGCGGTGGCGACGGCGATGCCGTGGCTGCGGCAGTAGTCGGTGTCGATATGGTCGAATCCTATGGTCGCCGTGGCGATAAACTGTACGCGCGACCGCTCGAGCAGCGCGGCGTCGCAGCGGGTGCGGGTGCGGATGATAAGGGCGTCGCTGTCGCGTACGGCGGCCGCGTCGATGTCGCTGCCGGCGATATACTCCACCTCGGCATAGGGTTCCAGCACCCCGCGCAGAAACGGGATGCCGCTGTCGGCGGTGATTTTCATATCTTGCAGAACTTGCTTCGGCAGACGAAATCGGGGTTGTTAAGCTGCGCCTTGTTGTAGGCGAGCCGTTTGCCGTCGGCGATCGACAGGGTGGAGCCGCCTGCCTCTTCGAGTATCAACTCTCCGGCGGCGGTGTCCCATTCGTAGGTATTCGAGGTGCGGACATAGTAATCCACTGTTCCCTCGGCCAGCATACAGAACTTGTAGGAGCTGCCCTGCTCGACAACCTCCACGTCGGGGTAGTGGCGGCGTATGGCTTCGATATGTTCGAACGTCTCGGGGGTGTTGTGAGAGCGGCTGATAGCGATGCGCATCGGCGTATTGCAGTTGAAGCAGCGCGGCAGCGATACAGCACCTTCGATGATCTGGTCGTAGGTGGACTCCGAATCGGCGCTCGCCGTGACATTCTCCTTGAGGAATGCCCCGCGGCCCTTCGAGGCCATAAACATACGGCCGATATACGGCACGTAGACTATGGCGGCTACGGGGCGGTTGTCGCTCATAAGCGCGATGTTGACCGTAAACTCGTTGTTGCCCTTTATGAACTCCTTGGTGCCGTCGAGCGGGTCGACGATCCAAAAGAGATCCCAGTTCTTGCGCTCGTCATAAAGCATCTCCCGCCCCTCCTCGCTCAAGATCGGTATGCGTGTGGAGCCGAGGTACTCTTTTATGGTCTCGTGTGCGCGTCTGTCGGCCACGGTCAGCGGCGAAAGGTCGTTTTTGAGACTGATGTGGTAGTCCTGATGTCGATATATTTCGAGTATTACGGCGCCGGCTCGCACTGCCGCGTTGTAGGCTCGGGGGATCAGCAGTCGTTCGATGTCTTCAGTCATAATGCGTCTTGTTATATTTCCGTGTGCTAAAGATACGAATAATTCCTGTAATTTATTGCTTTTTGTTAGAAAAATAACATTAATAAACCTTAATTGAACAGCGGAGCACTTTCCTGATAGCCCGAAGCGGTCTCGCGGTGTATTGCGGATCGGCGATCGTGCGTATGTGCAGGGCTGTTGCCGCGGCGAATGTCCCCGAAACATACACCGCCAGAAGCAGCATCATAACCGTGCGTGTCTCTTCCCAGTTCTGTCGCGCCATGCAGGCGAAAAGCAGCACCGTGCAGGCGGCCGAGAGGAAAACCAACAGCCGGCGCAGAGGATTGTCGCTGCGGCGGGCCGGGGAGCGTTCGACAGCCATGGGTTCGTAGATGTGTTTGCGGCGCATTGAGGCGAGCATATCATCTATCGGCCGTTTGCCGCCGAAGCCGCCCGCCTCGATTATGGATTGGCGACGTATCATCGCCACCCGCTGCCTGCCGAACAGCTCTAAAGGCATTACGGGGGCTGTTATCGCGTCGCAGGGCCTGTGGCCGGTCTCCTGAAGCTCGGTGACCAACCGCGGCAGGGCGCCGTCGGTGAGGAACGTTTCGCGGTCGAGCGGAACGATCTGCTCGTACGAGGCCACCTCGACGCCGCAGTTCAGGTCGTCGCCGAGCGAACGGTGCTCGCGGTCGACGATTATCAACCGTCGGTAGCGGCGCTGGCGCGAGCGGTAGAGCGCCGCGCAGCCGTCGATCGAGAGATCGGTGGCGGCCGGATAATTTACGCGTATCATTGCATATTTGCGGCGCAGCGCGGCGAGGTTCATCGCTCCGCGCGAGGAGTCGGCGACCACGACCACCTCGTAACGCCAGTACTCCGAAGAGAGCCTTCGCTCGATATCCTCGATTTGCTCCAATCCTGCGACCACCACGCTGACGCCCGTCTGGCTCATGGCGTCGCTGCCGTAGCCGTGGCAGGCGTTGAGCATACGCCCCTTGCGGAATGCGGATGCTATGCGGAGGGTCTCGACGACGATGCCGATGTCGAGAGCGAGCAGAATTATCATTGTCGTTATGATCGCAGGCGTCATGGTGTCGGTGTTAAACAGCGTTTGTAGGAGCCTACGGTCTCCTCGATCCATTCGTGCATCGTGCTCCGGTCCGAATCGGACAGGATGTGCTCCAATGCCCTGAGCGAGTAGCCATCGGCGGCTAAATGACGGTACCAGATGCGCCGTTCGCTGATGCCCATTGCGGCCGCGGCGTGGCGCACCTCAGGCCTGTCGAGCGTCAGGCGCAGCGAGCAGAGGGTGAAAAGCGCTGCCGAGCGGACCCATTCATCCTCGGAGGCGGCGGCTCGGGCGATATATTCTTCGGACTCGACGATGCCGAAGTGGCGGACTATGCAGAGTCCGAGCAGCTGGACGTTGCGGTGCTTGGATTGTATCATCGGCTGGTAGGCTACCGGTATCAACCCCCGCTTGAGCATCATAAGTATCTCGGAGATGTCGAGCGGCGACAGTTTGCGGTCGCATTCGGCCAATATGTCGATGCACCGCTCCGGCGTGTGGTTCAGCGCCGCGAGTATCGTGCAGAGCGAAACGTAGCGGTTGCGACTGCGCGAAAAGCGCGCGGTCATTTTGCTGAAGACGGTTTGGTCGCAATCGAGCAGCGCGAGCGTATGGAGCCACTGTGCTCGCCGCATACCCGTGCTCATCATCGCCCGATTGAGTATGAGCCGGTCCAGCGCATAGCGCCGCACGATCTCCGAGGTGACGCTGCGGTCGTAGCCGTATGTCGCGGCTTCGATCTCCGCGATCACCTTGGCCAACACGATCCGCGAACGGTGCCGCCCGATCTGCGGGAACCGGCTGGGCGAGCCGCCCTCAAGCAGCCTGCGGTTGAGTATGGATATATAGCGCTCCGCAAGGACTTCCGCCCTGTGCCGCCGCCGGCCGCCGTAGTGCGAACGCAGCAGTGCCGCGGCCGTTATGATTGCCGTCACAGTTATCATCGCCGTGATGTATGTCTCTATGGGATCAATCATTGCGCCATTCACTTATTTGTGCCGCGATCTTTCCGCACAGCCGCGGAATGTTGACCGGCAGGGTGAAGTACTGGTCGGCGCCGCTTTCGAGCACGCTCAGGACGTTCTGCTCGTTGTGCAGCCACGAAAGAACGTAGATGCGCGGCCGTCCGGCTTTCAGCCGGCGCAGTCGGGCAGCGAGGTCCAGCCCGCAGAGCAGCGGATAACTGGCCAGCATAACGATCAGATCGCACCGCGAAAGCCCGTCGAGGGTCTGCTCGCTCCAGTCGTCATAGGAGGCTATGTCGGCCTCGATCTGCGAAAGGGAGTTGCAGAGCAAGGCCCGCAGAAACGGATCGGACGAGACGACGGCGATTTTGTACATAGTGTCAATTTATCGGTCACTGCCGCCTGCGCGGCAAATGTGCAGGTATTGTCAAAACTGTGCCAAAACCCCCGATTTGCGTTCTTGCGAAAAAAAACGCCCGCACGCTATTGCAGTTCGATAAAAAGTTGCTATATTTGCGACCGCGAAATTATGTATAACGCATAATAAACTTTTTTAATGTACGTAATAGTAGAAATTGCAGGTCAGCAATTCAAGGCTGAGAAGGGTCGCAAGCTCTATGTTCACCGTCTTTCCGGCGATGTCGATTCGTCGGTGAGCTTCGATCGAGTCCTGCTTACAGACAATGACGGTCAGGTTAAGGTGGGCGCACCTGTTGTAGAAGGCGCCTCGGTAAAAGCGAAAATTCTCAAACACCTCAAGGACGACAAGGTCATCGTGTTTAAGAAACGCCGCAGAAAGGGTTACAAAGTAAAGAACGGCCACCGCCAGTATCTTACTCAGATCCTTGTAGAAGACATTGTTGCTTAACTATTAAAACGAAAGAAAAATGGCACACAAAAAAGGTGTAGGTAGTTCTAAGAACGGCCGCGAGTCGGAAAGCAAGCGACTCGGCGTCAAACTTTTCGGTGGTCAATTCGCTAAGGCGGGCAACATTATCGTTCGTCAGAGAGGTACTGTTCACAATGCCGGCGAAAATGTCGGTATGGGCAAGGACCACACTCTTTTTGCTCTGGTAGACGGAACCGTTACCTTCTGCAAGAAGACTTCGGGCAAATCTTACGTCAGCGTTACTCCTCTTACCGAGTAATCCTAACGCGCGTATTACCGTTTAACGAGGCGGTGCGACTCTCCGGTTGCATCGCCTCGTTTTATGTGCGGCAGCCGCGGAAAGGTCAAAGCAGCTGCAGAGCTATATGGGCGCAGGCTTCGGCGTCGGCCAATGCGTGGTGATGCGTCTGCAGATCGTAGCCGCAGTAAGCCGATACGGTCTGCAATTGATAGTTGGGCAGGCCCTTGATCGCTCTGCGCGAGGCCCTGAGCGTGCAGTAGAAGCGGTAGTCGGGGTAGGGCATTCCGTAGTGCTGAAACGCTGCGCGCAGGCACCCCTCGTCGAAGGGCGAGTTGTGGGCCACTAACGGCAGCCCCTCGATGCGGCCGCTGATGCGCCGCCACACCTCGGGGAACTCGTCGGCACTGTCGGTATGGCAGCGGGTCAGTCCGTGTATGGCCGTGGTGAACCCCAGATAGTAGTTGGGGTAGGGGCGTATGAGGCTGTAGAAGTCGTCGACTTTCCGGCCGCCACGCACGATGACCACGCCGACGCTGCATACACTGGTCCGGCAGCCGTTGGCCGTTTCAAAATCTATCGCTGCAAAGTCGAGCATCACAGTACGTGCTGGGCGAGGGCGCGCTGGATAGCCTTGACGTCGGTTTTGCGGGAGAAACTCTGCTCGATCGGGCTTGACATACCGCGCACCCATATTTTCATTTCGGTATCTTCGTCGAGCGTGCCGGCCGTCTCGATCGAGAAGTGTACCACCGAACGGTAGGGTATCGAGTGGTAGTCGCGCTTGTGTCCGGTGACACCCTGCGTGTCCTGAATTATCAGGCGTTTGTCGGTGAATATCCATTTGTCGCGAATGACGGCGAAAGCCTGTTCTATCGTTTCATCTTCGCACAGAATAGCCTCGTACTCCTTTTGCAAGGCTTCGATGTCGATTCCCCGCGCATTGCCGAGGATTGCATTTATTATACCCATATATAGATTGTTTGTTACCAGTCGAAAACATTGCGCAATATCCACCACAGCACCACTGCGGCGCAATATGCGAGTATCAGTCTGCTGTGGTTCAGCCGTCTGTACAGCGTGCCGCCGCGTCCGGCCGTCACCAGCAGCGCGAGATATGGCAGCGTGGCGACGAGCATCGCATTGTAGTGCCACGCGGCCGAGAGGTCGAGATGCAGCAGCGAATGTATGGCGCGCTGCGATCCGCACCCGGGGCATTTGAATCCCGTTGCTACGAGAAACGGACAGCGGGGAAAGGGAGTCCTCGCCGGATCGAACATAAAGTAGATTGCGGCGAGCAAAACCACCGCAGCTGCGATAGCGATCCGAATGCTGCGGTTCATAGTTATAGGGCTGCAGCGCTGCCGAGTGCGATTAAAACCACGTACAGTATGATGAACAGGAACCCTGCGACGAAGGCGATCATCGTCCACATTCCGGCTTTTTCCGAGTACTCTTTGGCCAGCTCGTAATTGCCTTGGCGATAGGCCGACTCCACTTGCGCGGCGTAGACTATGCCTACTATTCCCAAAATGTTGCAGCACAGTACCGTGGCAAGGATCGACCATACCAGCCACGTGGTCGGCATCGGCGGCGGAGTCTGCCGCTCGGACCTGTGCGTCTCTGTCTCTGTTTCGGGCTGTTCGGGTTTGACGGCCGCAGGGGCGGGGGCGGCAGGCGGCAAAAATTCGACCGAGTCGGCGAGTTCCCCGATGTGGCAGGCATCGGTCCAGTCGGGCAGTCCGCTGTACCACACCTTGGTATCGGCCCGCAGCGGCTGCTGCTTCAGCTCGTCGAGTGTAAAAGGCCCGTAATTGGTCTCTCCGTCGGTGGTGAAATATTTTCTCATCTGTTGAAAAAACTTTATAGCTACCTTACAAATGTAAGCGATTGTTGTCGAAAAAACAATTTTGTACGGAAATTTTCGCGCAGCGGCGAAAAAGTAGCGGCTAAATTTTGAGGATCGGATTATTGCGATTACTTTTGTATTGTAATGTCTGCAAACGCATCGGCATTGCAACCGGAAGTAATTACAGACTGTTCAATACTAATCCTTAATCGAGCGATGCAATTATGAAAAGAATACTAATCGTCGGCGCCGGAGGTCAGATCGGCTCCGAATTGACGGTATATCTGCGCAAAGTCTACGGCAACGACAATGTCGTGGCTACCGATGTGCGCGAATGCGAATCCCTGCGCGAACAGGGACCTTTCGAGGTGCTCAACGCCCTCGACCCGATAGCCTACGCTTCGGTGGTGGCACGTTACAAGATCGACACCATTTTCAATCTCGTGGCCCTGCTCTCGGCTGTGGGCGAGAAGAACCCGCAGATGGCGTGGAACATAAATATGGGCGCTTTGATGAATTCGCTCGAGGTGGCGCGGCAGCACCATTGCGCGCTGTTCACCCCAAGTTCGATCGGAGCCTTCGGCCCCACCTCGCCCAAGGACCTCACCCCGCAGGATACCGTGATGCGTCCCACGACGATTTACGGCGTGTGCAAGGTGACGGGCGAGCTGCTCGGCGACTACTATTATCATAAGTATGGATTGGATACCCGTTCGATCCGTTTCCCGGGCATCATCTCGAACGTCACGCTCCCGGGCGGCGGCACTACCGACTATGCGGTCGAGATCTACTACGAGGCCGTCAAGAACGGACGCTTCACCTGCCCCGTGCCGTCGGATGTCTATATGGATATGATATATATGCCCGATGTGCTTCACGCCTGCGTGGAACTGATGGAGGCCGACCCCACCCGTTTGGTACACCGCAACAGCTTCAACATCGCATCGATGAGCTTCACGCCGGAGATAATCTACGAGGCCGTCAAGCGCCGTATCCCCGAACTGGTGATGGACTACCGCGTCGATCCCGTGAAGGAGGATATCGCCCGTTCGTGGCCCAACAAACTGGATGATACCTGCGCCCGCGAGGAGTGGGGCTGGCAGCCGAAGTGGGATCTTGAGAGTATGACCGACGATATGCTCGCACACATACGTGAAAAGGTCGCCAAAGGCCTTTATTAGTCATTGTGAAATATCGGTCGCGGTCCTGCAATTGCGGGACCGCGACTTTTTTTATGCACGCTTCTCGGGAGCTGCGCGCTCCCCGTGGCGGATCAATCCTTCTCCCAGTCGCCCGCCTTGTGCTTGTTGGCGCTGCGGCTGCCCGACATCGATTGCAGCGCAAGGTAATCCCTGCCGTAATCGACCATATTCTGCAGCTCGACTTGGAAGCGGTCGAGGTGCTCCTCCTCTTCGACGACAAGATTCTGAAACAGGCGGTGCGTGCCGGCATCGGCGTCGGCGCCTGTCTGCCGCGACCATTCGTTGTAGTCGTTTATCGTCTTCTGCTCAAGCTCCGAGGCTATACGCAGCATGCCCTCGACATCGGTCACAGGCTTGATGCGGTATGCCGGATTCATATCCACCTCGCCGTTGAGAAACAGGATGCGCTCCGACAGTTCCTCGATATGGCGCATCTCGGCGATAGAGATGTTGCGGAACATTCGCGCAAGCTCCTCGTAGCCGCTGTCCTCGCAGTGGACGTGAAAATAGATGTACTGAAGCGACGTGGCTATTTCGCTCCCGAGCGCTCGGTTGAGCAATTCGATACTTTTCAGATACTTTTCCATAGTTATTCGGATAAAACGTTCGCCACGGTGCGAGGCAAATTCCGTACCCGCAGCTATTCGGCCGGCGAAAAATTGGAAATTTCGCCAAAAAGGATTATCTTGCATCGTGTAAAGCATATTTGAGCAATGAAACGAATCACGGTTTTGGGACCCGCGCACCCCTATCGCGGCGGTTTGGCATCGATAATGGAGATTCTCGCACGCACCTTCACTGCCCGCGGCAGCGAGGTGGATATCAAGACTTTCACGGTGCAGTACCCCAAGTTCCTGTTCCCGGGCAAGAGCCAGTACACCGATGCCCCCGCACCGGCCGATCTGCATATCGAACGCTGTGTCAATACGGTGAACCCGCTGAACTGGATACGTATAGGCCGCCGCATCCGCCGCGAGCGACCCGATGCCGTGCTGATGAAGTATTGGACGCCGTTTATGGCTCCCTGCTTCGGAACCATCGCCCGCATCGCCCGCTCGAACGGGCATACCCGTGTCATCGTTCAGATCGACAATGTCATCCCGCACGAACACCACTTGATAGACAAGCCTTTCACCTCCTATTTCATAAACAGCGTGGACGGTTTCGTCTATATGTCGCAGCAGGTGAAGGACGATCTCGACCGCTTCACATCTTCGAAGCCGGCGCTGTTCTCGCCCCACCCCCTGTTCGTGAACTTCGGGCAGCCTACCTCCAAGGCCGAGGCCTGTGCCGAGCTGGGTCTCGATCCCGATATGCAGTACTCGCTGTTTTTCGGCATCATACGCGATTACAAGGGGCTTGATCTGCTGCTCGACACGTGGGCGCGGCTCAAGGCCGACGGCCACACCCGAGGGCGTCGTCTTATCGTGGCCGGCGAGTTCTATTATAATCGTGAGAAGTATATCGCCCAAATCGAGCGTTTGGGACTGCAGCAGGATATTCTGCTGCACGACTATTTCGTGTCCGACGACAAGGTGCGCTACTTCTTCTCGGCGGCCGATGTGCTCATACAGCCCTATCGCAGCGCCACGCAGAGCGGCGTGACGCAGATAGCGTACAACTTTTCAGTGCCGATGATCGTGACCGACGTGGGCGGTCTGGCCGAAATCGTGCCTGATGATGTGGTCGGTTACGTGACGGGGACCGACGTCGAGTCGATCGCTGCGGCATTCGTCCGCTTCTATACGGGCGACAATGCCGAGCGGCTGCGCCGCAATATGGAGCAGGAGAAAAAGCGGTTCAGCTGGGAGGCTATGGCCGACCGTCTTACCGAGGTGTACCGTATGACGCTGTAAACTACTGCAGCTGCTGCACCAACTCGCCGTTTTCGAATACGCCTACAAGATAGTAGGCGCCGCAATCTTTGTACATAACGCCGATGCCCGTTATCTCGCCGTCGCGGAACTGTCCCTCGTAGCGGTCGCCGTCAGCCCATATATAGACGCCCACGCCGTTCTTGCGCCCGTCCTCGAGCGAACCGACATAGCGGTCGCCGTTGGCCATGCACAGCGTACCTTGGCCGGTCATCTTGTCGTCTCGCCACTGACCCACGTACTTGTCGCCGTTGGGCCATACGTATACGCCGTTGCCTTCGCGGCGTCCGTTGCGCCACGAGCCGGTGAAACGGCAGCCGTCGGCTTCGTTCAGGGTGCCGCGGCCGTGAGGCTTGCCTTGCCGCCAGCAGCATACGTAGCGGTCGCCCGATGCGCAGGTGTATATGCCCGAGCCGTGCGGCAGACCGTTGCGCCACGAGCCGGAGTAGACGTCGCCGTTGGCCAACTGTGCCGAGCCTTCGCCGGGCGCCTCGCCGCTGCGGGAACGTTCGCCATCGTAGGATTTTATCTCGAGCGTGTCGGGTGTCGCCGCCCAAGCTGCCGAAAAGGCGAAGCATAAGGCGAGAAGCAGGCAGAGTCGTTTCATATTCGATAGTTTTAGGGTGTCGTGTAACAAGTTCGGTGCCACGTTTCAGCGGGCGAATGCGAGTATGGCTTCGGCACACTGCTCAGGCTCCTCGATGAAGCCCATATGTCCCGAGTGCTCGAGCCATACCACCTGTGCCTGAGGATTATGCGCAATGATCTCCTCGGCGCGCTCTGCAGGAATGTACTCGTCGTGGCGGCCGAAGATGAAGAGTTGAGGCACGGACGAGGTGCGCAGCATATCGTTTTGGTCGGCGCGCTGCTGCATTCCTCGCAGCAGGGCGACTATGCCCTCGTCCTCGGTAAGCAGCACCATTTCGGCCATATCCTCGATCGTGTCGGCCAGCCGGTTGCGGTTCTCCTCGGCGAAGCGTCGCGCCGGCATCAGCCGCGCCAGCAGCTCCTTGCGCCCCGAGAGGACGATATCGATTTCGCGCTGCCGGTCGGCGCGTTTGCGCTCGTCATCATCATCGGGTGCGGAGTGGAGCAGCACTACCCCCGAGAGCATCTGCGGGTATCGCTGGGCGAATGCCAGTGCAGCGTAGCCGCCCATGGAGTGGCCGACGAGAGTGCAGCGCTCCACGCCGAGTGCTTCGAGCGCATCGTGTACCGTGTCGGCGAGGAACTCCATAGTGTGTACTTCGCCCTTGATCTCGGAGATTCCGTGCCCGGGCAGATCGAGTGCTATTACCCGCACCGAGGGCGTGAGCAGACGTGCGAAATCCTCCCACACGGTCATCGATTCGAGATATCCGTGCAGCAGCACTACGGTGCGGCTGCCGGCTTGCGAGTCGGCGATATGTACGGCCGTCGTGCCGGCCATTATGAATTTTTCGGTATAAGCCATAGTTGTTTCGGTATTTTCAAAAGACAGCCTCCCGCCGGTTGCTGGCGGTCTGTCACAGGCAGTTTAGGACGATGCGTGCGGCCCGCGATGCGCGGGCTGCGATGCCGTCACTGGTCGCTTCCGTCGTCGAAGTAATCGAATGCCGATTCGCGTTTGCGATACTCAGGAACAGGCTGGCCGTCATCTTCGTCGTCCCTGTCCAGATGTCCGTACAGGTTGTGGCGCTCCTTGCCGCTTTTGCGAATCGGATTCAGCTTGGGACTCTTTCTGCGATCTTCCGCAGAGTCGAATCCGCGAAAATCTTTGTTCGATTTCATCTCCGTAATAATTGACGAATAACTTGATTTGTCGAGTGCAATGTTAAGAATTTTTTTGCAAAGTTGATACCGAACAGCCCGATTTTTCGTTCTGAAACAGTTCTG
>CAYYUW010000204.1:0-11675 GCA_964474985.1 uncultured Alistipes sp.
CCAAAGTTCATCTACACATTTTTGAGGACCAAAGATTTGACGTTTGTCACCTGAAATTTTTCTTAGTCCACGGATAAGAATCCCTCCAAATTGATTTTCATTACTCATAAAAGTAAGATCAACGCCACTTTGATGAAAGAACCACTGTTCGGACTCGATTTTTCGAGGATAAGTTATAACATCCTGATGGTTGGGAGTAAACAAATAGAATTCAATTTCAACAATCTCATAATTGATACCACATTTAGATATTACACATTTATTCATAAGTATTTTGGCTAGTTCGTTAAAGTAGTCAAAATACTCGGTTGGATTTTGAGGGAGATTGTCACAAGCCAATAGTTTCTTGAGTGCGAAAATATTATCTGATTCAGTTGTCATCTTTCTATGTCATTAAAAACTTTGTTTCCTATATCGGAAATATCATCGGGGGGGGGTAAATTTCGCGTTATACACTCGATATGGGCATACACCGCTTTTCAAATATATACCAAATTACGACGATACTACATGCCTTACCGACCGCAAATTTACGAAAAAAATGCTAAGACATCTACTTATACAAACATTTTTTTGGTGGGGTCGATAATTACAGTTTTATAAAAGCTCAACATTTAGTATCGGATTGTGGAAAAAATTTGCAGCTTTGCACCTCTGATGAGAGGTCCTGTTAAGCAACTCACAGCAAAGCACAGAAATAGACATGGTTGCCAATCCGTTACACAAAATTCCGCCGTCATTCCGAACCTTCTATATTTAAGTAGGTTATGAGATTTTTACAGAATTAATGATAATCTCCCGAATAAACGAATAAAACAGGATATTTGCAAGTTGCCGGCTGTGGAATGGAGGCGAAAAAACCGGCCGTCCCTTGCGGGAGGCCGGTTGTCGCAATCGACGGTGCCGTTTAGGCGCCGAAGTTGTCGTAGAGTATATTCTCGGGCGGAACGCCGAGGTTGTCGAGCATATTCACTACCGAGGATACCATCATCGGGGGTCCGCACATCAGGTAGATGCAGCCCTCAGGCTCCTCGTGGTTCTTGAGGTAGTTCTCAAGCAGCACGTTGTGAACGAATCCTGCCGTGTACTTCACGCCGGCGGCATCGGCCTCGGGATCGGGACGGTCGAGTGCCAGATTGAACTTGAAGTTGGGGAACTCCTTCTCGATGCCAAGGAAGTCGTCGAGGTAGGGAGCCTCCTTCAGAGCACGCGCGCCATACCAGAACGATACGGGACGCTTGGTCTTCTCGGTCTTGAACAGGTGCATAATGTGGCTGCGCATAGGAGCCATACCGGCACCGCCGCCGATGAAGATCAGCTCCTGCGTATCGGGCAGGTTGTCGGGCAGGAAGAACTCGCCGTAGGGACCCGAAATGGTCACCTTGTCGCCGGGCTTGCGCGAGAATACGTAGGACGAGCAGATCCCCGGGTTGACCTTCATAAAGCCGCCGTTAACGCGATCGAACGGAGGAGTGGCGATACGGATGTTGAGCATAATGATGTTGCCCTCGGCCGGATGGTTGGCCATCGAGTATGCGCGGAACGTGGGCGCAGGGTTCTTGGCCACAAGATCCCACATTTTGAACTTGTCCCAGTCGCTGCGGTAAGGCTCCTCGACCTCGATGTCCGTGTACTTGATCTCGTCGTACTTGGGTATGTCGATCTGAATGTAGCCGCCGCTGCGGAACTTGAGGTGCTCGCCCTCGGGCAGCTTCACGACGAACTCCTTGAGGAAGGTCGAGATATTGCGGTTCGAAACCACCTCGCACTCCCACTTCTTGACGCCGAGCACCGACTCGGGCACCTTGATCTTCAGGTCGTTCTTCACCTTCACCTGACAGCCTAAACGCCAGTGGTCCTTCTGCATCTTGCGCGAGATGAAGCCGGTCTCGGTGGGCAGAATATCGCCGCCACCTTCGAGAACCTGACACTTGCACATACCGCAGGAGCCGCCGCCGCCGCAAGCCGAGGGGAGGAAGATATTGTTATTGGCGAGCGTGGCGAGCAGCGTCGAGCCGCTTGCGGTGGTGAGCACCTTTTCGCCGCCGTTGATGTCGATCGTGACATCGCCGGAGGATGTCAGCTTGGCCTTGGCAACAAGCAGCAGCGCCACTAAAACCAGCGTCACCACGAGAAAGGCCGCGATCGCAACTATGATTGTTGTAGTCATCTTGCTTGATCTCTTTTAAGGGTTAGAACTGAATGCCGGAGAATATCATAAAAGCGATACCCAGCAGGCCGGTGATGATAAATGCGATACCGGGGCCTTTCAGCGCCTTGGGTATGTTGGAGTAGGAGGTCCTTTCGCGGATCGCGGCCATCATCACGATAGCCAGCCACCAGCCAAGTCCCGAACCCAAACCGTAGACGATCGACTGCCACAGCGAGGTGATCTCGGCGGCCTCGACCTTCTGCTGCATAAACAGCGAGCCGCCCATAATGGCGCAGTTCACGGCGATCAGCGGCAGAAAGATACCCAACTGGTTGTAGAGCGTGGGCGAGAACTTCTCGACAACCATCTCCACCAGCTGCACGAACGAAGCGATCACGGCGATGAAGACGATGAACGAGAGGAAGCTCAGATCGACGCCTGCGACCAGCGCATCGGCTTTCAGTACATACTCGTTGAGAAGGTAGTTCAGAGGCACGGTCATAAACATCACGAACGTAACAGCCGCACCAAGACCCATAGCCGTCTTCACGCTCTTCGACACGGCGATGTAGGAGCACATGCCGAAGAAGAAGGCGAAGACCATATTGTCGATAAAGATCGACCGGATAAATATATTGAGCGATTCCATATTCTACCTTCTATTTTTCCTGTAAATCCTTATTGTAAGAGCGGTGTATCCAGATTATGCAACCCACGAGGATCAAGGCCATAGGCGGGAACAGCATAAGGCCGTTGTTCGAGTAGAAGCCGCCGTTGGCAGCGTACCAGCTCTCGGGAATCACGCGCATACCGAACAGCGTGCCCGAGCCGAACAGCTCGCGGAAGAACGCCACGATAAGCAGAATGGCTCCATAGCCCAAACCGTTGCCGATACCGTCGAGGAACGAGGGCCAAGGCTTGTTGCCCAAAGCGAACGCCTCGACGCGGCCCATAATGATACAGTTGGTGATAATCAGACCCACATAGACCGACAGTTGCTTCGAGACGTCGTAGACGAACGCCTTGAGCACCTGATCGACCAGAATCACCAGCGCAGCGATGACAACTAACTGCACGATGATGCGGATACGCGAGGGGATACCCTTGCGCAGCAGTGACATAACCAGATTGGAGAATGCCGTGACGACCGTAACCGACAGAGCCATAACCAGTGCGGGCTTGAGCTTGACGGTGACGGCCAAGGCGGAGCATATACCGAGAATCTGGACGACGACCGGATTGTTCGTCGAGAACGGACCGGTCAGATATTTCATATTCTTAGCCGAAAACAAAGGCTCTTTTTCTTCCATAATTACTCTTCAATTTGATCGTTAGACACCTCGGTTGATTCGGCTTCAGCTGCAGCCTCGACTGCAGGCGCATTGGCAGCCCTGAGCGAAGCGAAAAGGGGCAGGTAGTGTTCCAGCGAGCTGCGGAGCATTGCGCTCACGCCGTCCGAGGTCTTGGTGCCGCCGGTGATGGCGTCGACCTCGTGCTTGCTGTCGGGAGCTGCGCCGCCCTTCTTAAGGCTGATCGAGACGAACTCGTCGCCCTCGAAGATGGTCTTGCCCGCGTACTTGGCCTGATGTGCCGGCGTAGCGATCTCGGCGCCCAAACCCGGGGTTTCGCCCGAGTGGTCGAGCACGATGCCCGAGACGGTGCTCATATCGCTCTCCAAAGCCAAGTATCCCCAAATGGGACCCCACAGACCTGTACCGGTGACGGGAACCACCACGCGGCCGTCGGCAGCCTCGAATACGGGGAACACGTTGTTCTCGAACGAGCCTTTGAGATCCTGCAGCTGTGCGAATACATCCACGCCTTCGATGCGGCGGCCCTCGGCGTCGACGGCGTATGCCTCGACGAACTCGTCATAGTTGCGGTCCGCAGCGCCGAGCGAAGCCAAAATGGCCGACTTCTTTTCATTGAGAATATTCTCGTCCTGACGCGACTTGAGCGACAGTGCGGCAACGGCCAGCAGAGTGGCCACTACCACCACCATCACGGTCGAGTAGACGATTATGTAAGTATTGCTTTCCTTGTTCATAGCGATCTCTATTTAGCCGTTTTTACACGATTCATTCTGCGGGTGATGTTGCGCTCCACGACGAAGTAGTCCACTAACGGAGCCGCCGCATTCATAAACAGGATAGAGAGCATCATACCCTCGGGATATGCGGGGTTGATGTAGCGAATGGCGATAGCAAGCGCACCGGTCATAAAGCCGACAATATACTTGCCGGTTTCGGTCTGAGCCGAAGTGACGGGGTCGGTAGCCATAAACACCGCACCGAAGGCGAAGCCGCCGATGATAAGGTGGTAGTAGGCCGGATAGTCCGACACGCCCAACAGATTGAACAGATATGCCATCGCTGCGCCGCCAACGAATACCGAGATCATCGTGCGCCACGAAGCCACGCCCGTAAGCAGCAGGATCGCCGCGCCGATAAGGATCGCGAGGGTCGAGGTTTCACCGAACGAGCCCGGGATGAAGCCGAAGAACGCATCGGCGGCCGACCACTGCATAGCGCCGGTAGTAGCCAGCTGGTCGAGAGCCGTAGCGCCCGAGACGCCGTCCACCTGAGCACCCATCATCGTCCAGTCGGAGTACCACACCTGCTCGCCGGAGATCGAGGGCGTATAGGCGAAGAACACGAATACGCGCGCCAGCAGAGCGGGGTTGAAGATGTTCATACCCGTACCGCCGAAGACCTCCTTGCCGAAGACAACGGCGAAGGCGGTACCCAAAGCGACCATCCACAGCGGAGTGCCGATAGGCATAATCATCGGAATGAGCAGACCCGAGACGAGGAAGCCCTCGTTGACCTCATGTCCGCGCTTCTGTGCGAAAGCGAACTCGATGCCCAGACCCACGATATACGAAACGCACACCACGGGAAGCACGCGAACCAGTCCGTAGAAGAATGCGGTGAAGCCCTCGAGACCGACCTGTGCGCCCGTGTTGTAGCAGCCGAACAGGAATGCCGGAATCAATGCGAGCACCACCACGATCATCGTTCGCTTCATATCGTTGCAGTCGCGCACGTGAGCACCCTTCTTGGTCGTGGTATTGGGCACGAACAGAAAGGTCTCGAATGCGTCGAAAGTCGAGTGAAGCGCGCTGAACCTGCCTCCTTCCGAGAAGGCGGGCTTCAGCTTGTCCATCATATTTCTCAGTGCATTCATCTTTAATTCATCTCTTTAATCATCTGGTTGATACCCTGACGGATGATCTGCTGGATCTCGGTCTTCGAGGGATCGACGAACTCGCAGAGAGCGAAGTCCTCCTCGACGACCTCGTAGATGCCCAGCTGCTCCATCTTGTCGATGTCGCCGGCCAGAATGGCCTTGAGCAGGTAGAGCGGATAGATGTCCATAGGCAGATAGCGGTCGTAAAGCCCCGTAACCACAAACGGACGCTCGCCGCCGTTGAGATTGGTATCCAGATCGTACTGTTTCTTGGGGCAGAGCCACGAGAAGTAGGCGCGCGATACCGAGAACTTCTTCAGACGGGGCATAGCCCAGCCCAAGAACTCGTACTTGTCGCCCTCGGGGATCAGCGTCACCTGATGCGAGTAGAAAGTGAGGTAACCGTCGGCGGCGATCTTGGTGCCGGTCAGCACGTTGCCGCTGATGATGCGCACGCTGTCGCCCTCGGCCTGCTTCTTCGTGCGGCCTTCGACGATCGAGGCTGCGGCTGCTCCGCCAACCACCTTGAAGTAGCGGGGCGACTCGGCCTGCGAACCGCACAGCACGACGGTCTTGGTCATATCGACCTTGCCCGTCGAGAAGAGGCGGCCGATAACGGCCACATCCTGAACGTTCACCGTCCACACCTTCTCACCCTTGTTGATAGGATCGATCTTGTGGATCTGCACGCCCACGTTGCCGGCGGGGTGCGGACCATTGAACAGGTGCTTCTCGACACCCTTGAGTCCTTCGAACACCTTGTTTCCGGCCTTGGCGTCGAGCGACAGGTGGACCTTGCCAGCGGTAAGTCGGGCCAGTGCGTCGAAACCCTTTTGCAGATTTTTCTCCTCACCTGCCAGAGCGATGTCGCTCGACGGTGCCAGAGGAGCCGAATCGAAACCCGAAACGAAAATAGCCTTGGGCTGGTCGTCGGGATTGGCGATAATGCCGTAGGGGCGCTGCACGATCATCGGCCACAGGCCGGCATCGAGCAACAACTGCGTCACATCGCTCTTCGAAGCCTTCTCGATCGCGGGAACGGCGAACTCCTTGCTGCTCTGCGAGGCGTCGGGGGCGATCGTCACGTTGAGAACCTTGCGCTTCTCGCCGCGGTTAATGGCCGATACCGTACCGCTCACCGGTGAGGTGAACAGCACGCGCGGGTCGCTCTTCGAGAAGAACAACGCATCTCCGGCCTTAACCTGATCGCCGACCTTAACCAACAGCTTGGGAGTCACCCCCTCGAAATCCAAGGGCGAAACCGCGTAGGAGGATGCCATAGGCAGCTGCTCCACCTTCGACTCGGCCTTGCCCTGAAGATTGATGTCGAGACCCTTGTTGATTTTGATGATATTCGACATTGGTTGTAAGTTTATGTAAATTAATTATATGGTTATATACGTTAATATATTCTATTTCATCGGTTTCTTCCGTTCCTTTCTCTTTTCCCCGCCGCGCGATACCCTCGTTCTGCCCGCTTCGCACAGCATAATGCGGGCGGAGGCTTCGGCCCGCGCGACTTCTGAAGAAGTCGCAGTCCGTCGCAAAAACTCGCGCCAGTCTTGCCCCCTTGGGGCGGGCGCGCGGGTTGCTGCGCAACCCGATTTTACTCGCCGCAAGGTCAGCGCCTCAACGGGCCGCACCGCGGATATCTGTTATCCAAAATTCGAAAGAACCCGTAACAACACTGCAGCGCAGCCAGTAACGGTTTCAGGCTGCGCATACGCGCTATTCGCACGCAAAAATAGTAATTTATTTCCAATTTGTTAATATCCTAACAGTAGCTTTTTCGGCTTTTTTAAGAAATTTTGTAAATTTGTCCCGCTTTTAATCCGACCGTTATGACCGAATGCTATCCGTACGTCGACTTCCACACCCACGCCCGTCGCGGCAGCGGGATCGAGATGTTGTCCACGGAGGTTGCCGAAGCGCCCGAAACGGTTCCCGACGAGCATCCCGCGCAGCCCTATTCATCGGGCATTCACCCGTGGCGACCCGACGGCGATCTGGCTTGGAGGCTCGAACAGTTAGCCGCCGACACCTCTCTCACGGCCATAGGCGAATGCGGGTTGGATTACCGCTGTGACAGCGACCGCGGGCGACAGGCCGAAGCCTTCGCCGGACAATTGGAGATAGCCCGCCAGAGGGCGCTGCCGGTCGTTCTGCACTGCGTACACGCATTCGGACCGGTAATGCAGGCGCTGCGGGAGATGAAGATCGAACGCGCCGCATTCCACAGTTTCATCGGCTCGGCCGAGCAGGCTGCCGAAGCTCTGCGGCATGGCTATTACCTCTCCTTCTCACCGCGCAGTTTGGCATCTTCGCGCACGCGCGGAGTATTATACAAGGTACCGGCCGACAGGATCCTGTTCGAGACGGACGAGAGCGGCGTACCCGTCGAGGATGTTTACGCTGCCGCCGAAGCTATTCGCGGCGAGGAGCTGCGAGCAGCCGTATACGAAAACTACAAACGACTGACAAATGGATAATTGGAGTGAACGGACACGCCTGCTGTTGGGCGACGCCAAATTCGAAATGCTCACGCGCGCCCACGTGCTCGTGGTGGGGATAGGCGGCGTCGGAGCCTATGCTGCCGAGATGATCTGCCGCGCCGGCGTGGGCGAAATGACCATAGCCGATTCGGATACGGTATCCGAAAGCAACATCAACCGCCAGCTCGTGGCGCTGCACTCGACGATAGGCCGGCCGAAAACCGACATACTGGCCGAGCGGCTGAAGGACATAAACCCCGAGATCAAGTTGCACGTGGTCGAGCGGTATATTCGCGACGAGCAGACCGACCTGCTTCTCGATGCTGCGCGCTACGACTACGTGGTCGACGCTATCGACACCCTGTCGCCCAAGGCCGCACTGATAAAGGGCGCCCTCGACCGCGGCTTTCCCGTAGTGAGCGCAATGGGCGCCGGAGCCAAGACCGACCCTGCGAAAATGGAGATCGCCGACATCGGTGACACCCACCACTGCCCCTTGGCGCATATGCTTCGCAAGCGGCTGCACAAAATGGGGATACGAAGCGGCTTTCAGGCTGTATTCTCGGCCGAACCCGTACGCGAGGGGGCGATGATACTGAGCGAGGAGACCAACAAGAAATCCAATACCGGCACCATATCGTATATGCCTGCAGTATTCGGTTGCGGATGCGCATCGGTGGTCATACGGGGGTTGATCGGCGAGATGTAATTAAAAGCAAGGCGCGGCTTGGCCTGATGCGAGCGGCTGACTGCGTAGCGAGGCGCAGCCTGCGGAGGTAAGCAAAGCGAGCCTCCGCCGCCCTTCTGTAAAATGCGGGTCGAAGCCTGCGGAGGGACGCGAAAGCGGGCCTCCGCGGGCGGAGGCTTCGGCCCGCGCGACTTCTGAAGAAGTCGCAGTCCGTCGCAAAAACTCGCGCCCGCCCTGCCCCCCCTTGGGGCGGGCGCGCGGGTTGCCAAGCAACCCGATTTTACTCGCCGCAAGGCCTATGGCCGAAGGTGATTTTAACGATCCGCGCAGTTTCTCGGGAATCCTCAACCTGCTGAAGCGGCTGCGGTGCCCGTAAAAAACTTATTAATGGATGATTTTTAAAATGTTATGATATGAAGTACGGACTTTTGATTACGATTGCACTGCTGTGCGCAGCGACAGCGCCGGCACAGCAGCGCGACAACTACTCCACTCCGCTCGATCCGGCATCGGAGCGTCGCGAGGGCATCGAGGCGGGCGAGGTTCTCCACCGCACATTTTCCTCGTCGGAGATATATCCCGACACCGACCGCGACTACTGGATCTACGTACCGGCAGCTTACGACGGCCGGCAGCCCGCCTGTCTGTTCGTCTGCCTCGACGGTCTGCAGTACAACGCCCCGACGGTATTCGACAACCTTATTGCCGACGGGCAGATGCCGGTAACGATAGGCGTATTCGTCAATTCGGGCATCGTGCATGATGCCGAGGGGCGTGTGCTGCGCTACAACCGCAGCAACGAGTTCGACCGCACCGACCGCACCTTTTCGGACTTTCTGCTCAGCGAGCTGCTGCCCGAAGTCGAGCGTCAAAGCACTTCTGACGGCCGTCCTGTGAAGCTATCGCAGCGCCCCGAGGACTGCGCCATAGCCGGAGCCAGCAGCGGTGCCATATGCGCCTTCACGGTGGCGTGGGAACGTCCCGACCGCTTCAGCCGCGTATTCAGCGCCGTAGGCACATACGTGTCTATGCGCGGTGGCAACGAGTATCAGGCCGTCATACGCAAGACCGAACCCAAGCCGCTGCGCATATTCCTGCAGGACGGAGTGTACGATGCGTGGAACCCGCTGTTCGGCGACTGGTACGAGGCCAACGTACTAATGGAGTCGGCCCTCAACTTCGCAGGCTACGAGCTTACCCACCAGTGGGGCCGCGGCGGCCACAGCAACACCCACGCCTACCGCATATTCCCCGACGCTATGCGGTGGCTGTGGAAAGGCTGGCCGCGCAAGGTCGAGGCGGGCCGCTCGCTGAACGATATGCTGACTGCCGTATTGCCCGACGAGGGCGGCTGGCGACAGATCGACTGTGACGGCGCTGAGGGCGGCATATTCGCATTCGGCGACGGCAGAGCCGTATTCCGCTGCGGCGGCGAAGTCGTGGCGGCAGATGCCGGCGGCAGCCTTGCCACCCTGCTGAAACTCAAGCCTTCGGAACGTCTTATAGGCGTCGACTCGACAGCCCTGTACACCGTCGATGCGCGCGGAACGATAGTTCGCTATGCCGGCAGCCGCCGCAACACAGCCGCAACCGGCCTGCCCGATGCCGAGCAGTTGGTCGCTACGGACGAGGGAACGCTCTATATCGCCGGCAGCCGCCTCGTACGCATAGCCCCCGACGGCAGCCGCCATACAGTCGAAAACCCCTGCACGGGCAGCCGCATCGCCCTCTACCCTGACCACCGGCTGTTGATCCGCAACGAGCCGCACACACGCTGGCTGTGGAGCTACACAGTCGGCAGCGACGGCATCCCGACCGCCGGACAGCGGTTCTACTACCTGCACGACACCTCGGCCGACAGCTCGCGCCCCGTAGGTCAAATGACGTTCGACAAGGCCGGCAACCTGTACGTCGCCACCGCGACCGGAGTGCAGATATGCGACCAGAACGGACGCGTGCGCGCCATACTCCAGCTGCCTGAGGGCGCCGTCGATGCCCTCGCCATCGTGGGCTGCAACCTGTACATACGCACTGCCGGCGGAAAGATATTCGTGCGGCCGCTGAAGATCTCCGGCTCCCAGCCGTGGCAGCGCCCCACCCGCCCCGACAGCCAAGGTCAGGGCTGACGATCCCGCAACACTCGTCTGCAATGAAACGACCTGCCTTAAGGCCTTTCGCAGCAGACTCTCAATAAATACGCACGCCGGAAGTCGACACAATACTTTCGGCGTGCGTTTTTTATAAAACATACTGATACAAAAAGCCCAGCGGGGGATAGCACTCGCCCATCAGGTCGGCATTGTTGTAATCCTTCCAGCGGTCATAATCGGCCAACTTCTCTTTGAGCCACTCCTTGCGGCAGTTGAAAGCCCGACCGTCGATCGTGGGATTAACGAGTGCCGGCCGACCGTTCACACGCTTCTCGGCAAGCCGTGCGGCGATATAAATTTTCGCCTCCTCCTCCGAGCGCAGGGCCGAAATTATCTCGTCCGACCAGCCGGTGCACAGTTTGACGCCGATGCGCCAAGTATCCGATTGAATAAATGTCATTATCTTAATTTATAATTATTTACCCATACCTTTATACTCAACAGCGAATTCTTTTGTGCCGTTTTTAACGGCTATACGCGCCTCTTTAGCACGCAACATACCAATTACCAGAATTAATCCGTAAATTGCAATCAATCCCCATACCTGTCCCTGTGTTAGAGCCATTATACCCGCTGCTGTACTTATTGCCGAACCAGCTATTCCCTGAATTACAACAGCCGTTGTGCCTGCCGCGAATGCAGCTTCGGGAAGTTTCGATGCAGCAAGTAAAATAAGCTCTGTCTTCTTATTCGTAGCAATCAATACTCTTTCTCTGTTTTGAATTGCCTTTTTAATATCTGATACACTTGATACGTTTGCCATAATTGTCTGTATTATTTTAGGTTATCCAATTGCTTTATAATCGAAATCCACAGCACTGCAACATGCCTTTTTGTAGTCGTAGCCGTAGAGGCGCATATAAGCCTCGGTCAATTCTTTCGCGCCGTTGTAGAACGGTGTGGCGGTGTGCATCTGTGTCGTGACGATCACCTTCATTTCGGGCGTCAGCACCGTATTGTTCACCCGCTTTGTGCGCTTGGGGGTTACTTCAAAAACTTTCATA